>CAZAVC010000007.1:0-17042 GCA_964488265.1 uncultured Fimbriimonas sp. | reverse complement strand
ACGCGGAGTGAAGATTTGATTCCGGCGTTTTGCCGGAATCAAGCCCCCCTTTTTTGCATCAATCCCTTGATAAAGGGTTTGTTTTTTGCTTGAAATTTGGATCGTTCACTGATTCCAGTTGCTTGACGAATGAGGCCGCGTTTTCGTAGGGTTTAATTGGGACATAAAAATATCCGCAAAGACGGGCCGTGAAACCAACTTTCAAAACTTTCAGAAACTTCGAACACCAAGATTCCTCTCCTCATAACCGGGGCGGAATGGAGGGTGCTACCACTGGACAGGAGCTCCTGCCCAGCAACCAGAAGTTTGCTACCTTCGGCATCGTCGTCCTCATTTACAACCTGCTTGCCGTCGCCTGGGGCGTTTTTGTCCGCGCGGGCAAGTACGGAGACGGATGCGGAAGCCACTGGCCGTTATGCAACGGCGACCACACTCCACTGAACGGAGACATGGCTCGTTGGGTGGAAATGTCCCACCGAATCTCGACCAGCCTCTGCGGTGTTTTGGCCATTGGCATGACCGTTTGGGCGGTCCGATCTTTCGCCAAAGGACACCCGGCAAGACAAGCCGCGTGGGTGGTGCTTGGTCTCACACTTTTGGAAGGGCTCATTGGCGCGGCTCTAGTGAAGTTCGGCCTTGTCGTGGAGAACGACTCGACCGCCCGAGCCAGCGTGATGATGTTCCACGTCATCAGCACATTCTTGCTGGTGGGCGCCATCGCCGCCGCTGCCGTGTTCGCAACGGGCGTTCGGCCGGTGAAATGGAAGGGACAGGGAATCGTTTTCTGGATTCTAGGCGTTGCCGGAGCCGGATTGATTCTGCTTGGAATGAGTGGCGCGATATCGGCTCTCGGACACCAACTGCGCCCCACCGACAACGTTCTCAAAGAAGCACTCAAGCCGACCTCCTTCTGGATGGTTCAGGTGCAACCGTTGCACCCGCTCATGTCGGTATCGGTTTCGCTCTATCTGGCGCTTGCCGCAGGACTGGTTCAGCACTGCCGACCTGATCCAAAGGTCAAGCTTGCCTACAAGTGGATTCTCGGACTCCTAGGCGTTCAGCTCATCATTGGCTCCCTCAACATCTGGCTGAAAGCGCCGATCCCGATGCAGATGGTGCACCTGGTCCTTGCCGATCTGAACTGGGTTTCCCTGGTGGTGATGTCCATTTACGCGCTCGGTCAGGGAATCGAGAGCGTCGAGTATCGACCTGCTCCGACGGAAGCCGTTGCCGAGGGTCCGCTAAAGGGTCGCGAGCTCATCAAGGCGTACGTTGCGCTCACGAAGCCGCGAGTCATCAGTCTTCTCCTCTTCACCACGCTCACCAGCATGGTGGCTGCGAAGGGCGAATGGCCGGGAACGGCGTTGTTCTTCATCGTCGGCATCGCCGGTTACATGGCGGCCGGAGCGGCAAACGCGATCAACATGGTGATCGACCGCGACATCGACCTTACGATGAAGCGAACCGCATCGCGACCTACGGTCACCCAAAGCATTCCAAGCACGCACGCGCTCATCTTTGCGTTCACGCTGGCAACACTCTCGTTCGGATTGCTTTGGGGCTTTGCCAACCTGCTCAGTGCGGTCATGGCGTTCAGTGGATTGGTCTTTTACGTGATCATCTACACCCTGATGCTGAAGCGCCGAACCTGGCACAACATCGTCATCGGCGGTGCGGCGGGTGCATTCCCTCCGCTGGTCGGTTGGGCGGCGGTGACCAACGAGCTTCCCCCGCTGGCGCTTTATCTTTTCGCCATCATCTTTGTCTGGACCCCCGTGCACTTCTGGGCCCTCGCGCTGCTGCTGAAAGACGATTACGCAGCCGCAGGGGTGCCGATGTTGCCCGTGGTGCGCAGCGAGCGATTCACGCTCGTCCAGATCGGAATCTACACCGTGGTGACCATCGCCATGACCTTCGTGCCGCTCTTCTTGCCGCAGGTCGGATGGATCTATGGAGCCACCGCACTGGTGTTGAACATCTTCCTTGTTCGCTTGTTTTGGAAATTGTGGAATCAGATCGACCGCCCTCGAGCGAGCGCTTTGTTCCACTATTCCATGGCTTACCTAGCCATTTTGTTCCTCATGTTCGCCATTGATCGCGCAGTAGTGAGGTCAATTTCAGGATGAGGGGCAAGCGAACAGGGCATTCGGGTCGGTATCATCAAAAATCGCTTGTCATCGATAAGATGGACAAGTTTTTGGTCAACCGACACGGCAAAATAGCCGGGTCCACCATGGAGGGTGTCTGGCCAAACCAAGCGAACCAATGGGGTTCGGGAGTCGAGCAGTAAATGGGAGCACAGGTCTTTAAGCCGAGCGCGAATTCGATCGCGCACGTGACAATTCTAGGCATCGCGATTGTGCCGTTGACGGTTGGGCTTAGCCTCGCCGCCTTGTCGCGGTCGCCAGCCAACACCAAGGTTAACGTGCCAAAGAACCAACCGGTTCCGTTTTCGCACCAACACCACTCTTGGGAGCTAGGTATCGACTGTCGATACTGCCACGGTGCGGTTGAAAAGAGTGGCTATGCAGGATTGCCCTCGACGGAAACCTGTATGAGCTGCCACTCGCAGATTTGGACGAACTCGCCCCTGCTCGAGCCGGTTCGACAGAGCTACGAGACCAACACCCCGATCAAGTGGAACTTGGTCAACAAGGTGCCGGACTTCGTTTACTTCAACCACTCCATCCACGTTGCCCGAGGCGTCAACTGCAACACCTGCCACGGCCCGGTCAACGATATGCACATCACTTGGAAGGGCAACCCGTTCCAAATGGCATGGTGCTTGGAGTGCCACCGCGCTCCGGAGCGACACCTGACGAAGGATCCGACTCGACCGGACCTGTCGCCGCGACAACAAGTTTTCGATCTCTACTGGAAGCTTCAAACCTACGGAAAGACCGGATTCAAGGATGACGGTACGAAGGCGCTTTCCGAGCGAGAGCTTCAACTCTTGAAGGGTGAATGGAACGGTTCCGACAAGCCGGAGGACATCAAGTCCGGTAAGGAATTGGTCAAGGAATTGGGCGTACAAGTTCAGCAACTCGCGGACTGTGCGGTGTGCCACCACTAATGGGACGAGAGGAGCTGGATGTAATGGGGATGACGAACGACCAAGAAGTGCAACAAGCTCAGTCTGTAGATTCGGGGCTAACCGCAGAGGCCAAGGGCCACGACCTTGCTCGCATGCGAGCCGCTCTCGCGGACAAGAAGGGCAAGACTTACTGGCGAACCCTGGAAGAGGTTTCCGACACGCCGGAGTTCAACCGCTGGTTCGATGACGAGTTTCCTAACCGAAGCTCGATCATGGATATCGACCGACGCAGCCTGCTGAAGTTCATGGGAGCTTCGCTCGCGCTCGCGGGTCTGTCTGGCTGCCGAGGCGTTTTCCTTCCCGAAGACAAGGTTGTTCCTTACGTCAAGGCTCCGGAAGAGCTCGTTCCGGGCAAGTCGCTCTACTATGCTTCGTCCACGCTCCTTGCGGGTTACGCCACGGGCGTTCTGGTGGAGCAGCACGAGGGTCGACCGATCAAGTTTGAAGGCAACCCTGGCCACCCGTCTTCGCTCGGTGCGTTGGACGTTTTCTCCCAAGCTGAGATCCTGAACCTTTACGATCCGGATCGAGCCCAAAACGTTCTGCAAGAAGGCGAGATTTCCACCTGGGATCTCTTCTTCAAGGAAGCCGAAAAGGCAATGACGGCTCAGAAGGCGCTGAAGGGAGAGGGTATTCGCATCCTCACCGGAGCGGTCACGTCGCCGACCTTTGCATGGGCGATTCGCAAGCTTCTCCGCAAGTACCCACAGGCGCGGGTTCATACCTACGAACCCGCCGGTCGAGCTCACGTTCACGCGGGCATGGCCATGGTCGGCTTCAACGGACTTACGCCGCTGTTCGATTTCACCAAGGCGAAGGTTGTCGTCTCGTTCGATAGCGACTTCCTGCACCCCGCATCGGGTCCGGGATCGTTGCGATACGCTCGCGACTTCGCCGATACCCGGCGAGTCATCGGTTCCACGGGCAACATGAGCCGACTCTACGCGGTCGAAAGCTCGGTTGGGCTGGTTGGGGCAATGGCAGACCACCGCTACCCGGTCGCACCTTCTCAGGTGTACGCCGCGGCTTTGGTGCTTGCCCAAAAGCTGGGAATCCAAGGCATCCCGACCGCCACGATCGAAGGCGCGTTCGGTGCGGAAGTCGATGAGATCGTGAAAGACCTCATGGCCAACGCTCGCCAGTCGATCATCATCGCCGGCGACCAACAACCTGCCGAAGTTCATGCCGTGGTTGCGCTCATCAACGAGCGACTGCAGAACGTTGGCAACACCGTTTCCTACATTCCGAACCCCGAGTTCACCTTCAACGCGCCGGGAATCGACGAGTTGGTTCTGGACATGGCGGCCGACAAGGTCGACGCGTTGCTGATCTTCGGTGGCAACCCGGTCTACGACGCCCCGGTCGACTTGAAGTTCGAAGAGAACCTCTTGAAGGTCGGTTTCAGCGTCTATCACGGCCTTTACGTGAATGAAACCGCGAATCGAGCCAAGTGGTCTCTGCCCGCAACGCACTCACTTGAAGAGTGGGGCGACGCAAAGGCTCACGATGGCACGCCGACGGTCGTTCAACCGCTTATCGCGCCGTTGTACGACGGACGAAGTGCGCTGGAAGTCCTCTTCCACCTCGCCGACAAGCCGCGAGCCGGTTACGATATCGTTCGCGATTACTGGAAGGCGGTTGGTCTGGGTCAAGGCGACTTCGAGAAGGCATGGCGACGGTTCGTTCACGACGGCATGTTCGCCGCGAAGATCGAAAAGGGCGCGCCCAAGGCCGGACTCAACGCCTCGCTTCCGGAAGCTAAGAAGCTCAACGGACTCGAGATCGCGTTCCTCCCGGACCCATCCATCTTCGATGGTCGATTTTCCAACAACGGCTGGCTACAAGAGCTTCCGAAGCCGCTCACCAAGCTTGTCTGGGACAACGTGATCCTCATGTCGCCCAAGCGAGCTCAAGAGCTCAACCTTTGGACCGACGCTCGAGCGACGGTGAAGACCGAGGCGGGCGAAGTGGTTGGTACCGTTTTCGCAATCCCGGGTCACCCCAGCGACTCCGTGACGCTGTACCTCGGCTACGGTCGAACCGCAGGTGGAACGATCGCATCGACGTCTAGCGACGAGCACGGTGGAGGATTCAACGCTTACGTGCTTCGAACTTCGAAGGGACTGGCTTACTCGCAGGGCGCGGTGGTCACCCCGGCAGGTGGCGAGGGTCGACTGGCAAGCACTCAGGGGCACAGTCCTCTGGGAGGTAACCGAATCCCCGACGATCGAGACATCATCCGCGCAGGCACGCTTGCCGGATTCCTTGAGAAAGGCATGGCCGCCCTCCAAACGGGTCATTCCATGGATCAGGAAGAGATCAAGAAGAACAACCTCTTCCCCGAAGAGATCTTCGAGTGGAACGGCGCTCAGTGGGGCATGACGATCGACATGAACGTCTGCTCGGGCTGTAACGCCTGTGTCACCGCTTGCCAAGCCGAGAACAACATCTCGGTAGTCGGTAAGGAGCAAGTTTCCAAGGGTCGTGAGATGCACTGGATCCGAATCGACCGCTACTACAGCGGAGACGATGAGAATCCGGAACTGGTCTGGCAGCCTGTGGCGTGTGTTCACTGCGAAAAGGCTCCATGTGAGCCGGTTTGCCCGGTTGCAGCAACCGTCCACAGCCACGAAGGTTTGAACCAGATGGTTTACAACCGCTGTGTCGGTACCCGTTACTGCTCTAACAACTGTCCTTATAAGGTTCGACGGTTCAACTACCTGAACTTCTCGGACAACCAAGCGCAGTTCTCGAACCAGGTTCAACCGTGGAAGACACGCGTGATCCCCGGTCCGATCAACTCGCCCAAGGATCAAGGCATCCAGCTTCTCAAGATGATCAACAACCCGGACGTCACCGTTCGAGGCCGAGGCGTCATGGAGAAGTGCACCTACTGCGTCCAGCGCATCAACGAGGCGCGCATCGAGGCGAAGAAGGTGAACAAGGAGCTCAAGGACGGCGACGTTGTCACCGCTTGCCAGCAAGCATGTCCCACCCAAGCAATCGTGTTCGGTAACATCGCCGACCCCGAGAGCCAAGTTTCGAAACTCCGCAAGGATCCGCGCAGCTACTTGCTGCTCGAGGAATTGCAAACCCGACCGAGGACTTCACACCTCGCTAAGCTTCGCAACCCGAACCCGGCCCTTCAAAAGGTCGCGACCACAACGGCGGAGACACATTAATGGCGCAAGTTAAGATTAACGACCTGCTGATTACGGGCGACCAGACCTACGCTTCGATCGATAACTCGGTCGGACGTCTGGTGCTCGACCAGAAGATCCACAAGAAGCCGTGGTTCATCATGTTTGCCATTGGCATTCTGGGAACGGGGCTTTTGGGCGTTTCCATTGCCTGGTTGCTCTTCCAGGGCATCGGCATTTGGGGCAACAACGTTCCTTCCGCTTGGGGCTTCGACATCATCAACTTCGTTTGGTGGATCGGTATCGGCCACGCGGGAACGCTGATCTCGGCAATTTTGCTTCTTCTTCGCCAACAGTGGCGAAACTCGATCAACCGCTTTGCGGAAGCAATGACGATCTTCGCCGTTATGTGCGCAGGTCTTTATCCGCTGCTGCACACCGGTCGACCCTGGAACGCCTACTGGCTGTTCCCTTACACCAACATCTTGGCGATGTGGCCGCAGTTCCGCTCGCCGCTGATGTGGGACGTTTTCGCGGTTTCGACTTACTTCTCGGTTTCGGCGGTCTTCTGGTTCGTGGGTCTTATCCCCGACTTCGCGACCCTTCGTGACAAGTCGACCAATCGAATCGGTAAGGTCATCTTCGCCATCCTTTCCATGGGATGGCGAGGCAGCAACCAGCACTGGCACCGATACGAGCAGATGTACCTCCTGCTTGCCGGTCTTTCCACTCCGCTGGTTCTTTCGGTTCACTCGATCGTTAGCTTCGACTTTGCGGTCTCGATCGTTCCTGGTTGGAACGTCACCGTCTTCCCGCCGTACTTCGTTGCGGGTGCGGTCTTCGCCGGCTTCGCGATGGTTATCACCTTCGCCCTGCCGATTCGAAAGCTGTACAAGCTGGAGCACCTGATCACGGATCGACACATGGACTGGATGGCGAAGATTCTTCTCGCCACGGGTCTCATCGTCTTCTATGGCTACATCCTAGAGATCTTCTTCTCTTGGTACAGCGGCAACTTCTACGAGTACAAGCTGCTCATCAACACCCGCTTCACCGGACCGTACAGCTGGGCTTACTGGATGCTCATCTTCTGCAACGGTATCGTTCCGCAGCTCTTCTGGATTCAGAAGTTCCGCGTGAACCCGGTTTCGCTGATGATCGTCTGCCAAGCGGTAAGCGTAGGCATGTGGCTCGAGCGCTTCGTCATCATCCCGATGTCGCTCACCAACAACTACCTGCCAAGCAGCGACAAGATGTACTACCCGAGCTTCTGGGACTTCGCGATGTTCCTTGGCACGATGGGTCTGTTCATCTTCTTGATGTTCCTCTTCATTCGATTCCTGCCGATCATCAACATCTTTGAGGTGAAAGACCTTCTCTTCAAGATGGGTGGTAAGCGGGAGATCATCGAAGAAGCAACCCCTGCGGAGGTGAAATAACGTGGCTCACGATTTTAGCGATCCAAAAGGCCCGTACGCGCACGTCGCCGAATTCGAGACTCCTGAGCACCTGATGGAAGCAGCCGATGCTGCCCGACGGGCCGGGTTCACGAAGATGGACGCGTACTCTCCATTCCCGATTCACGGACTCAGCGAAGCGATCGGATTCCGGGACACCAAGGTGCCCTGGACCGTCTTCAGCTTTGGTCTCATCGGCGCCACCGTGGGTTACACCCTCCAGTGGTACACGTCAGTGTTCGACTACCCGATGAACGTGGGTGGTCGTCCGCTGAACTCGATTCCGGCGTTCTTCCCGATCATGTACGAAAGCACGATTCTCTTCGCCGCTTTCAGTGCCGCCATCGGCATGTTCGCCTACAACCGATTACCGAAGCCGTATCACCCCATTTTCAACGCAAAGAACTTTGAGCGAGCCTCTCAGGACCGATTCTTCTTGGCGCTAGAAGTCGTCGACCCCAAGTTCGACGCGAGCACCTTTGAGAAGATCACCAAGGAATCGGGCGCTCTCGAAGTCTCCGAGGTGGAGCTGTAATGAAGTCCCTTAAGATTGGATTGCTTGGCCTGGTAGCCATGAGCGTCGCCGGTTGTCACACCGACATGTGGCGACAGCCGAAGCACGAGCCGCTGGACGCCAGTGAGTTCTTCGCCGACGGTCAAGCGTCGCGACCGCTCCTTCCCGGAACGATCGCTCGTGACCACCTTCGTGAGGATGGCGCGTTCTTCACCGGAGCTGAGAACGGCAAGTGGCTGGACAAGATCCCGGTCGAGGTCACCAAAGACCTCGTGAAGCGCGGTCAAGAGCGATACGACATCTACTGCTCGCCTTGCCACGGTCGAACCGGAGACGGTAAGGGCATGATCGCCCTGCGTGGATTCCAACTCAAGCGACCCGTGGGCAACTATCACACGGATCGCCTTCGCAAAATGCCCGTGGGTCACTTCTACGATGTGATCACCAACGGCTACGGTGCCATGTACAGCTATGCATCTCGTGTAGAGCCGCAAGATCGCTGGGCGATTGTTGCCTACATCAAGGCTTTGCAACTGAGCCAAAATGCCACCGTGGAAGATGCCGACGCAGAAGGCAAAGCAAAACTAGCCATGACCAACACAGAAGAGAAGGTGGCCGTTAAGTGAGCGCAACGGTAAGTAACCCTAACGCCGTGCCCGTGGTGGAATCGGATCAGCCGTCCTTCCTTCGTGGCGGAAAGCTGAAGAATATTTCCACCCTTTTGGCGATTGTTCTAGGCATCGCCTCGGCAGTGGTGATGTTCGGTACCAACCAACAGCAGTACATGCTGAACTCGTGGGTGTTCGCGTTCATGTTCTGGGCGCTGCTCTCGCTCGGTTGCCTAGGTCTGAACCTTCTTTACAACTCGGTTAAAGGCAGCTGGACCTCCGCAGTCGTTCGACTGATGGAAGCCGGTTCTAGCTGGCAAATGTGGCTGACGCTTTTCTTGGTGTTCGTGCCGGTTCTCCTCAACCTTCCACAGGTTTACGAGTGGGCGGATCCGAACCACATCGACTACATCCTTCGAAAGAAGGCTCCGTACCTGAACACGACTCACTTCACCATTCGAGTGATTGCGTTCATGCTGCTCTGGGCCGCTCTTTCTGCAGGACTCCGAGCTTCTGGACTTCGACAAGAGAAGACGGGCGACAAGAACGAAGAGCAACGACGAGCCAACTGGGCAACCCCGGGCATCCTCGTCTTTGTTCTCACGCTCACCTTCGCCGTTACGGACTGGGGCATGTCCCTCACGCCGCACTGGTACTCCACCATCTACGGTCTGTGGCTTATGGTCGGCGGAGCCCAAGCTGCTCTCTCGCTCACCACGCTTTTGGTCTGCTTGAACGCAACCAAGAAGCCGTACAACGAAGTGGTTGCACCGGCCCTTACGAAGGACCTCGGCAACATGATGTTCGTTCTCACGATGCTTTGGGGCTACACCTCGTTGTCGCAGCTCCTCATCATCTGGAACGGTAACTTGCCAGAAACCACCACGTTCTATGTGCACCGAGGATCGGACGCAGGTCTGGGTTGGGCGGCCATTGGCGCTTCGACCATGATCGGCTGCTGGTTGGTACCGTTCATGACGCTGCTCTCGCCGCGGATCAAGCGATACCCAATCCGACTGGCTCGGATTGCAGGTTGGATTTTCGTATTCCGAATCGTGGACCTGTTCTCGATCATCGGAGCGGCCGTTCCTCACCGAGCGACTCCTACTGCTGTCCCGACGCTTCACGACGCGCTGGCTTTCCTCACCATCGGCGCCATTTGGTTTGCCGTGTGGTCTCGACGAATCGAGAAGGCTCCGCTTCTGCCGGGCTACGACCGACGACTCCAGGAGATGAAGCTCCATGCACACTAATCACAACCCAGAACCGATCGATCCCGATGTCTTAAGGGAGATGGGCTACGAGCGTCGAGACATCGACAAAAAGCAGCTCCTCAAGTGGTCGGCAGGCTTTGCCGTTTTCGGAATCGTTGCCTTTACGATCGGCTACTTCTTGATCTATCGATTGATGGCGCCCGTTCAGGTGGCTCAGTCGGGAACGACCCCGGTTCGCACGAAGCCCGTTGGCGCAGAGATGAACTTCGATGGGAAAACCCAGCGAATGGTTCTTCAAGACAACGTGACCACCAAGGTGGACATTCAGGTGCTTCGCCAAGACGAATTGAAGGCCATGGAAGAGACTGCCTGGCTGGATAAATCGAAGGGCCGAGTCCGAATTCCGGTTGAGCGAGCGATCGACTTAGTCGTAGAAAGAGGTGTCTCTACAGGTCAATCGATCGAAGCCAAAACGCTTGGAAACACCATTCCGCAAAACGCGGTGTCGCCTGAGGCTAACGGTAATTAAGGAAACAGTCGAAAGATCTGAAGAAGCGCCTACGGAACAACATGAAACCAACGTCTAACACCGTCCGATCCCTCCGAGCCCTTGCTGTCGCAATGGTCGGATTGGCGTCGGGTTTGGTCGCGGCACAAAACCCAGCGGCGGGCGGCAACGTCCGGCCCGTCCCTGCAAACCAGCCGAGCGCGCAGAACAACTTCCTCCAGAAGTTGGACCTGAAGCCTTCGCTGGGATCGATGGTGCCCATGGACGCTAAGTTGGTGAATGAAAAGGGCGAAGAGGTCACCTTCGGGTCAATGTTCGAAAAGAAGCGACCCGTCTTGCTCATGCCGATCTTCTTCGCGTGCAACGGCGTTTGCGAGCAGGAACTTCACGGCCTCATCAAGATGCTCACCAAGGAGACCAGTCTTCTGGACGATAAGCGATTCGTCCGAGACAACGAGGGTCTTCAACGAGTGATCCCGGGTCGAGACTTCGATATCGCCGTCATCAGCATTCACCCGAAGGAGACTTCCGACCTCGCCCGCGCCGAGCGAGCCAAGATCATGCAAGTCTTCAACATGGGTTGGCGCAAGCTCAGCGACGAGGACAAAAACAAGGCGGCCGCAGTTGTAGACAGTGGTTGGAAGTTCTTCACCGGCAAGCCGGAAGAAGTGAAGAAGATCACCGACGCCATCGGCTTCAAATACACCTTTGACGAGAAGCTCAACTGGGTTTTCCACCCGTCGGCGGTTGCGTTCCTCACCCCAGAAGGGAAGGTCAGCAGCTACATCACGGGCTACGAATACCCCACGCTCATCGTGCGAAAGAATATCAACCGTGCCGCCGCCAACGAGGTCGGACCTCGGGGCGAGACCTACCTGCTCGGTTGCATCATGCTCGACCCAACTTCCGGAAAATACACCGTGGTGGTAGATCGAGTGGTTAAAATCGCAGGCGTTCTCACCGTCTTCGCGATCGCCGGATTCATTTTCATCATGAACAAGAACGATAAGAACAAAATGCCGCGCGGAGGAGCGGCCGCTTAAAGATAACCATGTTTAACTTTCCGATGACTCCGCCCGCGGCGTCCAACTTCGCCGGTGAACACGATGCGCTGTTTTACGCCATCACGTTCTTGGCCGTGTTGTTCACGCTCATTGTCTCGTTCTTGGTGGTCTTCTTTGCGCTCAAATATCGACGAGGCACCAAGGCAGACCGGTCGCGACCGATGTACGAGAACCTGGCTTTGGAGCTCTCCTGGATCATCATTCCCACCATCTTGGGTCTGGCGTTCTTTGGCTGGGGCACCAAGGTGTACATCGACATGCGCACCCCGCCGAAGGATGCCATGGAGATCTTCGTCATCGGTAAGCAGTGGATGTGGCACGTCCAGCATCCGAACGGTGTTCGCGAGAACAACACGCTGCACGTTCCGATGGGCAAGCCCGTCAAGCTGACCATGATCTCGCAAGACGTTATTCACGCGTTTTACATTCCAGCGTTCCGCGTGCAATACATGGTCGTCCCGGGTCGCTACACCCAAATGTGGTTTACGCCCACCAAGAAGGGCGAGTATCACCTGTTCTGCAACATGTACTGCGGAACCCAACACTCCGAGATGGGTGGACGAGTGGTGGTATTGGACCCGCGCGAGTACGCCGACTGGCTCGCGAACAACGGAAGCAAACCGCAAACCCTCACCGTCGCCCAAGCGGGAGAGAAGATTTTCAACAAGGTTGGTTGTAACAACTGCCACGGCGGTGCCGACAACCAACGCGCCCCCAGCCTTGCGGGCATCTACGGGAAAACCCGTGTGATGACGGATGGGGCTAGATACATTGCCGACGAGACTTACCTCCGCGAAGCCATTCTTCGCCCGTCCAACAAGATCACCAAGGGCTACATCAACTCGATGTCCGCCTACGAGGGTCAGTTGACGGAAGAGGAAGTTGTGTCCCTACTTGCGTATATTAAATCGGGAGCCAATCCGGCGGCTTCTGAACCTGCGATGTCGAGTGCTCTTGCAGCCAAGGAGAGTCGCATCTCCGAAGGGACCGCGGGGAATTACGTCGGAGCCATGCAATTCAACTCCCAGCGAGCCGACGCAACGCCAACGAAGCGCGGCAACAAAATGAACGCGGTGGGAGCCATGGCCGCAGAAAAAGTGGGTGATCAATAATGAGCACAACGGTAACAACACCGATTGGCGGGCTCGACGCTACGCCAAAGGTTGAACAGAACTATCTGACAAACGGGCATACGCTTAAGTCGTGGTTGCTGACCACAGACCATAAGCGCATTGCCATTCTGTATCTAATCTCCATCACGTTCTTCTTTGGACTGGGTGGCGCATTCGCAGGCTTGATCCGCTACGAGCTGATCGCGCCTGCCGGAAACGTGCTGGAATCGGAAACCTATAACAAGGTCTTCTCCGCACACGGCATCATCATGGTCTTCTTGTTCTTGGTTGCGGTTATTCCGGCAACCCTGGGCAACTTCTTGCTGCCGATGATGATCGGCGCACGCGACCTCGCGTTCCCTCGCTTGAACCTCCTTAGCTGGTACCTCTTCAACGCGGGCGGCGCTTTGGTTCTTGCAGCATTGGTCAACGGAGGAGTCGACACGGGTTGGACGTTCTACACGCCCTACTCCAGCCTTTACTCCAACACCAACGTTTCGCTAGCCATCACCGGCATCTTCTTGGCGGGCTTCGCTTCCATCACCACGGGTATGAACTTCATCGTCACCGTGCACAAGATGCGGGCACCCGGCATGACCTGGTTCCGACTTCCGCTGTTTGTGTGGGCGAACTACGCAACGGCCGTCGTCATGATCCTTGGAACGCCCGTCGTTGCGATCACGCTTCTCTGCGTGGTCTTCGAGCGAACGTTCAAGCTGCCGATCTTCTCGCCGGAGCTTGGCGGAGACCCCGTTCTCTTCCAACACCTCTTCTGGTTCTATAGCCACCCGGCGGTGTACATCATGATCCTGCCCGCCTTCGGCGTTATCTCGGAGTTGATCACCAACTTCAGCCGCAAGCGCGTGTTCGGATACCACTTCATCGCGTTCTCCTCGCTCGCCATTGCGTTCCTTGGCTTCTTGGTCTGGGGCCACCACATGTTCGTGTCCAGCCAGTCGATGTATCAAAGCATCGTCTTCTCGTTGATCACCTACCTGTTGGCAGTTCCTTCGGCGATCAAGATCTTCAACTGGACCGCGACGATGTACAAGGGCAACATCCGACTGGATGCCCCGATGATCTACGCGATTGCGTTCATGGGTCTGTTCACTGTCGGAGGCGTTACGGGTCTTCACCTGGCAACCGTCTCTACGGACATTCACCTTACGGCAACCTACTTCATCGTTGCGCACTTCCACTACGTCATGGTCGGTGGCACCATCACTGCGTTCCTCGGTGGACTGCACTTCTGGTGGCCCAAGATGACGGGTCGACTGTACAACGAAGGCGTAGCTAAGTGGAACGCGCTGTTGGTGTTCATCGGATTCAACCTAACGTTCTTCCCTCAGTTTGTGATGGGCTTCATGGGTATGCCACGACGATATCACTACTACTACTTCGCTCCGGAGTTCCAACCGTATCACCTCATGTCCTCGGCAGGAGCAACCGCTCTTGGACTGGGCTTTGCGGTGCCGATCTTCTACCTCGTGAAGTCTCTCTTCACCGGCGAGAAGGCTGGAGCAAACCCCTGGGGTGCTCACGGACTGGAGTGGGAAACCCAGTCGCCTCCTATCACCGTTAACTTCGAAACCGTGCCGATCGTGACCGACGAGGTCTACGACTTCGACCCGGTTGGCGAGCACGAAGAACTCATGGCTAAACTAGCCGGCGCAAAGAGCTAAAACACATGGCATCGATCACCCACCCTGGCCATGGTGACGGACACCACGGAGCCCATGATGAACATCATGGGCCCGGTGGCGTCTTCCACCAGTACATCGACTTAGAGCAGCAGAACGACTCCTACATTGTTGGCATGTGGACGTTCCTCGTCACCGAGGTCATGTTCTTCGGTGCGCTGTTCTTGATCTACGGGCTGTACCGATACGCCTACTCGCAAGACTGGTTCCTAGCACACGAGCACCTGGACTACGTGATGGGTGGCGTTAACACGTTCAACCTTCTCGTTTCCTCGCTCTTCATGGCTCTGGCCGTTCGAGCCGCTCAGTTGAAGAACCGAACCGTCGTGCTCCGATTGCTCGGAGGCGTTATGGTCTGCGCGGCCATCTTCATGGTCATCAAGTATTTCGAGTACACGGGCAAGTTCCACGAGAACCTCTACCCCGGACCCACGTTCACCAAGAACGCCGAGATCCTGCACGGCGCCAACTTGAACAAGGCTCAAATGTTCTTCGGGCTGTACTTCGCCATGACGGGTCTGCACGGTGTTCACGTTGTAGTGGGAATGCTCATCATCGGCAAACTCATGCAGATGTGGTGGAAGAAGAATCCGATGGTCACCGAAGACTACATCCCAACGGAACTCGTAGGTCTGTACTGGCACTTTGTCGACCTGGTCTGGATCTTCCTTTATCCGTTGTTCTATCTCATGCCCCGGCCAGATGCGCTTGCCGCACACGCCTCGGGTGGAGGAGGTCACTAAGTTATGGCATCTAGTCCGCTTCAAGCCGCCGCTCATGCACACGGAGACCACGGTCACCACGTGCAGCCGCTCAGCTTCTACTTCAAAACGGGTGCGGTTCTTACCCTCGGAATGATCCTCACCATCGCGGCTTACAAGTTCAATTGGGGTGGCACTTACATCATCGCCAACGTGATTGCACTGACGATCGCGTTTGTGAAGGCCGGATTCGTTGTCTGGAACTTCATGCACGTGAAGTTCGCGAGCACGCTTGGCAAGATGTTTGCGTTCTTGGGCTTCCTCTGGTTGCCCGTTCTCATGGTCATCCTCGTGGACTACGGTTTCCGAAACCACGAGCAAAGCCCTTCGTTCCAGCTGAACGGTGAGGAAACGGCTTTCCCCCGTCAGTTGAAGAGCAAGGATCACGAGCCGAACTCGACGAACAGCGTTAACACGCAAAATCGTACGCCGTACGGCCGAGCATTCTAACGGGTTAGGATCTCAAGCAGGCCTCGATCTTGGAGACAATCTCCTCGGTCGAGGCTTTTTCATTGAAGAAGATAGGTTCCGACCACTCGGACGAAACACCGCCAAACGCGGGTCGAGGGGTCACCTTTCCATACGGAATGATCCGGTTTGTTCCGGTTAACCTGCACACAACCACGGGAACTCCCGCCGCTCGCACAACTAGGGCAAAGCCGGACTTTAGCGCTTGAAGTTCACCGGAAGAAGAGAGCTGACCCTCTGGAAAAATGACCACGACCTGACCCGCTTTCAGGCGATCGATGGCGTGTCGCAGGGCACCCCGATCCGCTTCCCCCCGCCTCACCGGAATACACCCGAACCAGCGAATCACCTTTCCCAACCTGCCCATTTCAAAAAGCTCGCTCTTGGCAAGAAAGAACACAGGTCGGCGACAGTGGTACTGAACAACGATGGGGTCGAAATCCGAAAGATGATTGGCAATCACCAGTACCCCGTCTTCCTTGGGCAGATGCGATCCGCGACGCCTCAGCGGGCCCAAAAAGAGCAACAACGGAGCCACAAGCAGCCTCAGCAGCCATAAATATCGATGCGAGGAAGCGGGCGCTAACCGAGGGTCGTTTTGCGTACTCACGAGAGTCTTCTGAAAGCATGAACGAAGCGTTAAGGTTTTACGGTTCAAAAACCTAACAAAGCCCTCTAAAGAAATTTCCGTCGGCCCCGATAAATGTACTGGACCAAGGGTCCGTGGGATGAATCGAGGTCGACAAGAACATGCACGTCTCTGAATTTGAATGCGCAATCGCCAAGTCGCAGATCAGCCGCTACATCGCGGGCGATCGGATGAGCGACGAAACGATGAAGCAATTAGAGGAGCATATTGCTCGCTGCTCAAACTGTAAAACCATGATCGATCAACGCCGCAAGGAGTTGATTCAGTTGCTTAACCTGGAGGAGAAAACCCCCGGTTCGGACCCCGTCAAAAAGGAAACCGTTAAGCAAACCATCGCTCGTGGGAAAGGATTGGTAGAAGGCGCTCTCGCAAGAAAGCAAGAAGCCAGCCTTCGAGTCGCTCCGCCGACGCACGCCGTGATCGCCGCCGAGCAAGAAGTCGAAGACAACGTTCTGGACCTCAGCATGGCTCTTTCCGGAGCCCGCAAGAGCAAGGCCGAATCCAACGCGCCCCTAGAAGTGGTTTCCGACAGCACAACCACCACGGAGACCGTTGCGCCAAAGCCTCGACGAAGCTTGTTTAAGAAGAAAAACAACCCAGACGATTCCACTCCAGAGGCAGCGCCCCAGCAAAGCCTTCCGGAAGGTCCAGACTCTTCTGCGAATACTCCCGACGAACCCGGTATCGAGATTCCTTTGTTCTCTTCGGTTCTGTCCGAGCAAGAAGAGGTCCTCGGAGGGCCGACCGCCTCTG
>CAZAVC010000006.1:0-17228 GCA_964488265.1 uncultured Fimbriimonas sp. | reverse complement strand
TTCAAATGAGGTCCTCAGGTCGGTAGACTGACCGAATGGCGAGTTCGTTTGGGCACTTATTCCGCATCACAACCTGGGGAGAATCTCACGGTGGTGGGGTCGGAGTAGTGATCGACGGGTGCCCGGCGAGAACGCCCATTTCACTCGAGGCGATTCAATACGAACTCGATCGTCGCCGCCCAGGTCAGTCAAAGATCGTGACTCAGCGAAAGGAGTCGGACACGGTGCGCATTCTTTCCGGTGTCAGTGCCGAGGGCCTTGCCCTGGGATCGCCAATTTCGCTGGTGGTCATGAATGAAGACCAGCGATCTAACGATTACGACGAGATGCGCCGGAAGTATCGGCCGAGCCACGCCGACTACGCATACGATCAGAAGTACGGCATTCGAGCCGTGGAAGGGGGCGGTCGATCCTCGGCACGAGAAACCATTGGTCGGGTTGCGGCAGGCGCCATCGCTAAGGAAATCCTGAAGGCACACGGCGTTGAGATCGTGGCTTACGTCGAAAAAGTGCATCACCTTTCAGTTGCGATCGACCCTCTCACCGTCACCCACGAGCAAGTGGAAAGCAACATTGTTCGATGTCCTGATCCCGAAATGGCTGAGCAAATGATCACCCACATCGAGGGGATTCGAAAGGGTGGAAATTCGGTAGGGGGCGTCATCGGGTGTGTTGCTCGGGGAGTACCCGCCGGATGGGGCGAACCGATTTTTGACAAACTGGAGGCGGACTTGGCAAAGGCGGCGCTCTCTTTGCCCGCGTGCAAGGGGTTTGAACTTGGCGGCGGGTTCGGGATGACGGATTACACCGGACTTGAAATCAACGACCTTTATGATTCTCGCGGCAACGGTGGCGACAAGAAAGAGGTGTTCACCCGAACCAACCATAGCGGCGGCATTCAAGGAGGCATCTCAAACGGAATGCCGATCACTTTCCGAGTCGCGTTTAAGCCCACCGCTACCGTCTTGCGAGAACAAGACACCGTCGATACCGACCACGAACCAACCACGCTCACGGGCAGAGGTCGCCACGATCCGTGCGTACTTCCAAGGGCGGTTCCAATGGTCGAAGCGATGAGGGCATTGGTCCTCGTCGACCACGCCTTGCGGCAGCGCGGGCAAAACGGATGAGCGATTCTTAATAACCGGGGATTCTTAACAAACTCTTCTGGGTCCTAACAATCGGATAACATATAGCCACCATCCTGTTTCTGCATGATGGCCCTGCTCATGAATCCTAGCGAGACCGCCACCCGCGAAAAGATCGTCGCGAAGAACATTAACTTCTTCTATAGCGAGAAACAGGCGCTCTTTAACGTGAGCATTACGATTCCTGAGAATCGCGTTACCGCCTTTATCGGCCCCTCTGGTTGCGGTAAGTCCACCTTTCTGCGGTGCTTAAATCGCATGAACGACCTGATTGAAGGCACACGCCTAGAAGGTTCGATCACCACTGACGGGTACGACATTTACGATAAGAGCGTGGACCCCGTGGCACTTCGCAAAGAGATCGGCATGGTATTCCAAAAGCCGAATCCTTTCCCAATGTCGATCTACGACAACATTGCCTACGGACCCAGGCTTCACGGGGTCAAAGATCGTGCGACCCTCGACGAAATCGTCGAGCGCAGCCTTCAGCAATCGGCTCTTTGGAACGAAGTGAAGGACGACCTGAAGAAGTCTGCCCTCGCGCTTTCCGGTGGTCAGCAACAGCGGCTTTGTATTGCTCGAACACTCGCGGTTGATCCCAAGATCATCCTCATGGACGAGCCTTGCTCGGCGTTGGACCCCATCGCAACCTCTCGCATCGAAGATCTGATCTTCGAGCTGAAGGATAAGTACACCATCGTCATTGTCACGCACAACATGCAACAGGCGCAGCGTGCGAGCGATTTCACGGCATTCTTCATGCTCGGCGAACTGAAAGAGTTCGGCGCCACCCAAGACATTTTCTTGTATCCCAAAAAGAAAGAGACCGAAGATTACATCTCCGGTCGCTTTGGTTGAGAATTGGGCTGCTTAGGCGGCGATCTTGAGGTGGGATTCCCCACCGCTCGAGGCACCTTTGCGAACCGCTTGGTCGGCAACGGCCGCGACTTCTCGCAGGCGCGTGATTTCATTGCGAAGTTTCTCGACGCCCGCAACGAGCCGAGAAACCATTGCCGAACTTTCTTGAGTGGCAGCCGACATTTCTTCTGAAGCGGCAGCGTTCTCCTCAGCGACGGCGGCGATCTGCTCAATGGCGGCAGCCGCTTGGCGGACTTCGCCAATCACCTCGTTCAGTAGTTGCGAGTTAAGGTCTGCAACCGTTACGGCGTTGCCCATAGCGTTGGTCACACGATCGTTCAGGTTGTTCGCTTTCTTCGCCGCAGAAGCAATCACTTCAAGGCAACCTGCCGACTGGGTAGAAACCTCAAAGACGGCGTCCATATCGGTCATGGTTCTGTTCATGGCCTCCGAAGCAGACTGGCTTTGCTTCTGAATCGCGCTGATTAGGTCCCCGATCTCCTTTGTCGCCGAAGACGATTTCTCTGCGAGTTTTCGGACCTCGTCGGCAACCACCGCGAAACCTCTTCCCTGCTCTCCCGCCCGGGCCGCCTCGATCGCGGCGTTGAGTGCGAGTAGGTTGGTTTGTCCGGCAATCTCATCGATGGTAGCAACGATCTCGCCGATTGCATTCGACCGATCTTGCATGTCTCGAACGTGACCGGCGGTGTTTGCAACGGCGGTTCGAAGTTCGTCGATGGCGTTGATTCGCTCACGAATCGTCTCCCAGATCTTCGCTTCTTCGTCAATGTGCGAAACCTCAGTCTGGATCTCGCGAACGGCCTCGCTCGCCATGGCCAAAGCTTGCGTTTGCTCGGTGCTTCGCTCTAGCATTTGGTCGCTGCGAACCTGAATCTTGTTCATGGCCTCTGCAGCAGAAGTTGCGCTATCGGCTTGAGAGGTCCCTGCCTGAGCGACCTGCTCAGTGGCGGCACCAACCTCCATCGTTGCTCGTCCGGTGGCGTCTGCTGTTTCAGCCAACTCGTCACTCTGGACAGTAAGGTGGTTCGCGATATCGGCCGCTTCGGCGACAACGTCCCGAATTTTTGCGATGAATCCGTGTTCGAGATAAGCCTCGATGATCAATTCTTGGTCCAGCGTCAGCGCCTTTTGGAACGCTCTCAGAGCCGCGGAAGCCTTCGATGGGCTAAATCGATAGTGCTTCAGGATCACCGGGAAAACCGACTCAACATAGCTAGTCATGCCCGCGAAGAACCAAAGCGGAGTGATTCCGATCCGTGCGTGGACTGCCCCAACCGTAAGGCGGCTATCGAAGTAAGACGCACCAAACTCGCCTTTAAGTATCTCGGCAAAGTAGGCCGGATTCGTCTTCTTGAGTCGCTCTATGGAGGAACCAGCTCCCTGAATGATGGAGACGGATTCCGGGAACTTTGCCAAGTGCTCGTAAAAGTCGTCGACGATGGAACCCATGTTGCGTTCGAACAATGGTTTGAGCGACCGAAGCGCCAATCGGTCGGCCTCGGTGATCCGGTACATGGCAAGCCGAGACTGTATGTCTTGATGAGTAAACTGTGTCGTGTGGGGTTTCACGATTTGCTCCTGGGAAAGATATCGGGAACCAATTTTCCATTCATTAATTTCTACAGGGGCATATAACACCGGCATCGCAACACCTGCGACTGATACATCACTTAAACAGGTTCAAAATTGAGACGAATTTGCGTATGACCACTGATACACGCCTTCTAAAAGCGGTTCAAATCGCGACACATAAACTTTCTGAAACGGGAGATTTCAACCTCCTACTGAAGGAAGTTCTCAAAATCTGCACCGACGCGGTGGGTGCATCTGGAGGGACCATCTACCTCCACGAACCCCAACATTCTCGACTCGTTTTTCAGCACGTCCTGCCAGAGGACGTCGAACACCGACTTCCTTCGAAGGATATGGCCGACGATTTCGGAACGGCCGGCCGAGCATTCCAAAGTCGACAAACGCAAATTCGAGTGTTCCCCGAGAAGCCCGAGTCCGAGCGGAACCCTTTTGAAAAGGCGACCGGCATCGTAGTTCGGAACATGGTCGCCACCCCCTTGATGATTGAAGGGACCGATCCCATCGGCGTGGTTCAATTGCTCAATAAGAGTGAGGGCGACTTCACCGATTCGGACGCTGCAGTTTTAGACATCATTGCCAACGTCGCAACCATGGCGTTCTTGAACTCCAAACTCACCGAAGAATCCAACCGGGCATCCACCCTGCTTGGTATGGGAAAGGTGAGCCACGATATCGGAAATCTGGCGGCGAGTCTTTACGCCACAGTAAGTTTTGCCGAGTTCTCGCTGGATCAACTTCAATCGGCAATCAACTCGGTGCCCACTCCTGAACCCGTCATGGAAGCATCTGAAATGCTCCCGACTCTGGTTGAGGATATGAAAACGTCGGTCGATCGCATCGTGGGTTACTCGCGACTGATCTCGGATATGAGTGCCGGAAAATCCCTGCGGCCCAATTTTCAGCCGATCGACCTCAGCGGCATTATTCAGAAGAGCGCCGCTTTCTTCGAGACGGATGCTCGCTCAAAGCGAATTCGAATGGTTTATGAAATGGAGGCGGTGGGTCCATGCCTCTGCGATGAACTTTTCATCCTCCGGATCGTACAGAACCTAGTCGGCAATGCGGTGAAGGCAGTGGCAGAGACCATTCCGGATGAACTGGTCTTGGACCCCGAGGATCAGGATCAAGCCGCTCCGCCACTTGGAGAGGTAAGAATCTCTTACAGAAGAACCGATGAGCACCATCTACTCGAGGTGAAAGACACCGGACCAGGAATGACGGCGGAGACGGCGGCCCGAATTCTTGGAGGCAATGCCCGAAGTCAGTGGAATAAAACAGGTGGATCGGGTTGGGGCATGAAAATCGTCCGAGAACTCGCCACAAGTCTCGATGGGACGATGGATATTGAATCGGAACTAGGAAAAGGGTCTCTCTTCCGGGTTCAATTCCCCATTCGTTCATCGAGCGAGATATAAGTTAGATGGCAGCAAAGCGGAACCAGCCAAAGCGAGACAGCGTTGCACGGGGTGGAGGTACCACAACCTCCCGACCGAAGAAAATGTCGCGTAAGTCTAAGCGCTCCCCCATTCTCCGCTTCTTTGGAGCCATTTTTTACTTGCTCTTTATAAGCGTGGTGCTGATTGGTTCCACCCTTGCGGGCTGGTTGTCGCGTAGCGAGGTCATAAAAGAGGCCATCCCCGTCTTTCTAGTCAAGGAACCCGCGAGCGTTTTTGAACGAGATGTCATGACTCTCCTTGTCCTAGGGTGCGACGAGGACCTCTACTACGGGGGAACGCAAGTGCTGAAGGGCGCGGCTCGGTCGGACATGATGCTCGTGGCACGACTCGACTTCGTGAATAAGAAGATCACGGGCGTGTCCATTCCCCGCGATACCCGGTGCCAACTGCCCGGTGATCGAGCGAGGAAGATGAATGCCTACCACGCCATTGCGAAACGAGGCGAAGAGGCAAAACTCACGCAGACCGCCGTGGAGCATCTTCTTCCCGGCGTGAAGATCGACCGCGTTTTGGAGATCAACTACGAGTCGTTTGTCGATCTTGTCGACCTCATCGGCGGGGTGACCGTCGACGTAGACAAGCATCTTAAGTACACCGACAAAGCGGGCGGGCTTTTCATTGACATCCCAGCAGGAATGCAACATCTAGACGGATACGATGCCATGTGCTTCGTTCGATTCCGAAAGGATGCCGGGAGCGACTTCGTGAGACAAGAGCGTCAGAAGAAGTTGCTGGTCGCCTTGAAGAGCCAAGTTGTCCAAAACTGGACCCTCTTGCCTACGGTTGCCGAGTTCGGCGCAAAGGCGATGGGTGGTTTGTCCGGTGCTGAGGTCGCGGCTCTTGCTAAGTTTGGACGATCGGTTCCTCCAGCAGAGATCAAGCTCAACCAGCTTCCGACCAAGCCCGGTCGAGGTTCGTTCCTAGAAATTGATCGAGCCAAAGCGGCCAAAGTGCTTAAAGAGAGTTCGCTCATAAAGGGCGCCGCCTTTGGAGATGAAGAGGCGACCATGAAGTCTGGGCGCCGGAGCACACGAGCATGAGCGAAGAAACGCGATACGATCCGCAAGCACCCGAAGGTGATACCGGCCTTAGCAGCCAGTACATGACTAAGAAGGACGCTCGATGGATTCTTGGCGTCACGGCCGTGCTCGGTGTTCTGATGGTCCCCGTCTACCGGATTGCCCTAGACGCCCGAAACAAGACCGTCTGCGTGGCTCACATGAAAGACACTCAGAGCGCGATTTCGCTCTACGCTACGGATAACGATAACCGGTACCCGATCGCTTATGAAAGTGGCCCCAATGGGGAGCCATCTAGCCCGAGTGGAAACGTTCCGATTTCGTGGGTAACCCTTGTGAAGCGCTATAAGGCGAAGCCGTTCACATGTCCGGCGGCGGATGAGCAACAACACTCTCACAGCGTCGATCCTAACGATCCCAAAAAGTACGTCGAGGCCTCGGTTGGCTTTTACGGCGCGTACAGCGGTATCTCTCAGAACGATGTAGACGACCCAGACCAGGTAGTCATCTTGGCCGAAACATCCAACCACGGCTCATTCGAGACGTACAATCCAATGCCGTTCAAAACCCTGGATGGTGCGGACGTCAAGAACGATGGTTTCTTGATTGGGTGGGATAACTCCAACGAGGCGCCCGACGAGAAAACTCGTAGCATCACGCGACTTGCACTTCGAGGAACGGCAAGCGGCTCGTTCACAGACGCCGCCGAGCCGAGGCACAGCGCGGGTATCCACGCCATCACAGCCTCGGGGGCAAAGATCAACCTACGGGGTAAGGCCGCTCGAACGTCCTGGGGACGGTACACGCTGACGGGTACGTGGTCGAATCCGCTTGTGCGGAAGTCCGCCTACTAAGCGGCGACCGATTCCGCTTCCACGGACGACCAGGTGACAGCCGTCCTAAAACCGAGCAATGCGGCGCTCCAAATCTTTGCCGTCGCTTGGGCAAGTTCTTCGCCGCCGATCCTTTGAGCGGTTGGCCCCGTCCATTCGCTGGTGGACATGAGGATGCAGAGCCGAGTGGATAACGATGCCAGCCCGTAAGCCTTCTTGTTCATCCTTTCCGGAAAGGCCTTTTCGTAGCCTTCAAACTTGTAGACGCCACCGAGATACTCGGTTAAGATCGCTTTCATCGTTTCCGTATGAGTATCCAAACCTTCTAGGCTCATGGCGGCTTGCCAGGACTCTTTGACAACCTTCTCAGCCTCCTGATCGATGGGCGTTCGATAAGTTTGGAGCAGTCTGGAATGGCGCGAGGAAATGTAAGAAATGCGTGCGGCATGGCAATTAGAAGCCATCATCACCTTCGGCGACCAGTAGGGAGTCCATAGCTCCAGACCCGCATCACCATCGGTGGTGATGCCAAAATTCGCGGGCAGCTTCGGGTCGATGGGCACAGACTCTACATAAAGCCGCAATTCATCGGCAGACTCGCGCTGCATGCGCTTCAACCACGGGGCAACGTTCTCTGCTATCTTGCCCTTGAACAATCCATCCTGACCTCGCTCGAAGCCGATGGTGGCAATGTTGCGGAAAGCCGGGTTTCCCGGAGAGACCTCTGGCGCACGATCTTCCCCCGACGCCAAATAGGCGTTTCCGTAACACGCTATGGAAACGGATTGGAGCAGGTCTGCACGCATCGCTACTTGTTTTTTCGGAAGACGCGGCCTCCTTCTTCATGAATTCTTAGGGTGAATTATGAGATTTTTACGATTGAGCGCTCTGCGACTTGTCGAATCCATTCCGCTCGTTCGCTTCCGGGGGCGGGTGCAACCTCGTTTTCTAGAAGGAACCAATGCTCCGTATGCGAAGCGAACTCCCCTGGGAGAATGCGTTCATTCGGACCGAGCGATTCCACTTCGAGCATGTCTCCTCGCGTATAAACCTCGAAATTGACTCCAAAATCGGGATAGGACCTTCCCTCGACGTACGGGAACCGTTTGACAAAAGTGTGACCCTTGGTGGAGTAAGTCGCAATTCCTTGAGGAACAAGCACCCCAACCTTCTGGCTCTCTCCCTGAGCTTGCTGAACCGCGCCGTATTCGTGACCAAGATCCCAGCGAGGATCAGCGAGATCGGTGTAGCCCCATCGAACCAGCGGCTGTAACGGTAGCACCTTCTGCGCATGCGCCACGTGATCCTCAAAGGGCCAGACGCAAACTCCATCCGTCACCATCACGGTGATTGCCCAGAGAGCCAACTCCACCGGGTAGGCCCCTCGATTGTACACACGGTGCTCAAGAACGAGGCAGGAACCATCTGGAGACACCTGGACCGTGATCTCTCGTTGCGTATGGAACTTATCGACGGCTGACGCGATTCGCACGCCACGATCCACTTCTTCCACCTCAGGTTCGCTGGAATCGGCGATCATGGTCTTCCCCGCTTCTTCGGGAGCAACCCAGAGACGGTGCCCCCCATACGAGTGGTACTTGCCGTCATCCTTTATCCCGTAATCCTTCTGATACACGTTCAGAAGGTTGGGACCGCCAATCGGTCCGAAGCCAAGAACACGCGGACCGACTTCTAACGGAAGGTGGGCCTCGAAGTTGCTCCCAACAAGTCTGCAGGTTCGTTCAAATCCACCAAAAGGAACAACTTCCATAGGGTGGTTTTACCCAGTGGCGGTTAGCCGCCTTACTTGAATCGGAGCTGATAGTTGAGGCTGACGGTCCAGTTGTTCGCTTGCGCGATTCCCGGCGCCAATTGACCTTGATAGCTCAGGTTGCCCAGGAACAAGCTGAAAACTTGGTTAGGCCCCGGTCGCTGATCGAACTGAAGGTGCCATCGCTCGATTGCTCGTGAGACGCCCTGCGCGTCCGATTGCTCGATGCCATAGTAAAGCGTGAGAGGACTGCCGCTCTTCTTGAAGAGTGTGGTGGAAAGTCCGGCGGTTCGAGCCATAGAATGGGTCGAGTCGTTCAAGAGCTCCTGCCAAGACCAAGCCAGATCGGTATCGTCCGACTTCTTGTAGGTCAGTTTCCACTCGTTACGTCGATCACCGAGCGGCAAGGATCCCAAGATGACGTTCGGGTTGGGCTGCTCGGGGTTCGTCTGAATCGAGTTGCTCAATTCGAACATCTTGGACATTCGGTAGGTCCAAGTGATGTCTCGAATCGCAAACTGTCGACCGTCGGGCAACGTTCTCGCCTTGTACTTAGCAGTCGCCGACCAAGGAAGCTTTTCGGAAGGATCGGTCTTCAGTTGGAAGGTGCGGTCCGCGGCTCTTTGTCCTTGGTTGTCCACCTGGCCTCGGTACTCGTAGCCAAGGGCGTACTTCCCTGCCATCGAGCTCACTTGAATCAGCTGATTCTCGCGGAGCCACATGAAGTTATCCGACGCCTGATCCAGGGCCAAATTGACCATAGTGTTCTTCAGGCCCAACGGAGCGATTCCGAACGGTTTTGCATTCGAAAGCTGAAGACTGGTGAACGCCTGAGTGCGGTTGGGTTGGCTGTCCCAGGTGCTCGTTCCCGACCCAAAGCCGATGTTGGTTCCGTTGACGTTCGCGCCCTGAACGGAGTTGACCTGGTTTGGATTGACTCGCTGAGCGTTCTGACCGAACGTCCAAACGGTTGTCGCTTGTCCCGAATTCAGACCCGACATCTGTCGGGCGAAGCCATAGGAGAGCCGCACACCCTTTCCAAAGTCGTACCAGAAACCGTAGTCGCGCTTGACCTCGTCTCGATCGTCGCCGTGCCGGTCAATATTGACATCGGTGATCGAGACACCAAAGTTCTTCGTGACCGTGGAGTTGACGGTGTTCGCGCTCAGTCTTTCCGAGGTACCGTCCGCAAATTGCGTGCTGGTCTGCTCGGTTCGCACGGAGGTTGCCTTGCTTACCTGAGTCTCAACAGCGACCGTCGTAGTTCGAGAATCCGTCGCGGTTGCGTTGAGACCGGACATCTGCCGACCTTCCGAGGCATAGGCAACGGTTGTCTTTCCGAGCTTCTTGCTGAACGAAATTCGCTCCGCGCTCTCTTGGAGCAACTTGTCGGACCCCTTCAGATCGTGAGCGTCCAGTCGAGCGACCGCAAAGTTGAACGTTGGGTCAACTTGCCACTCGACAAACAACGTTTCCCGACGTCGATCTTCCAACGTGAATCCGTTGGCGCTTTCGAACATGTTCCAGTCCAGCTTCGCCGTCTTGGAAGTCCACAACAGCTTGCCATCTTTCTGCGAGAAACCGTTCAGAGTATTGAGCAGACCCATTTCGGCATCACCGAGCATGGCCATCAGGTTGAAGCCCTTTTCAATTTTTCGCTCGCTGTACGCCATCTGCAGGTTTTGCTGGTTGACGCTTACGTTTGTGCGATCAAAGGAGGTCTTCCCGATTTCCGATTTCACCTGGTTGAAAGCAAAGGTGCCGCCCTTGCGGAGAGAACCTGCAAACTGCGTATCGAGTCGTCGCAGACCCGGAACCGCTCCTAATGCGGCTTGCTCAAAGGTCATCAGGCGAGTGATCTCGTTAAAATTCTTACCTACGTCGAGTCGCCGCATCGATGCTCGTAAGTTCTTTGTTTCAAAGGCCACTCGCTCTGAGAGGGTTCGATCCTTTGCACCCGTGACGTTGAGACTCTCGAAGGTGTACTTGGCCCCGGCCTTACCCTTCAGTTCCAGCCCTGTGTAATTCCGGTCAATTCCGTCGCTCTGGAAGTAACGACCCTGATCTTCCGGCCGGACCTGTCCCCCGTACATGCTAGCGATTTGGTTGATGCTGTTCGTTCGCTCTTGAGCCTGCAATGAACCGAGTCTTCCGAATCCTTGGTCCACCCGGTGGCTTATGTGGTTTAGGCTCCAACTCTTATTAGAAATGGTGACAGTCTCGGCATTGAGGTTCTTCTCGTTGTTCGAGACATTGTTTCTCGTGAAGTTCGCCGTCCCGTCCTTGCCGATACCGTTGACGTTAAACGCCATCCACTGACGATTCAATCCTGCTTCAAGCCCATAGATCGCCCTCTCGTTATTTGGAAGAGAGCCAAATCGCGTAAAGCCTTTGTCGACGGTCTGCTCGCCGAAGGAGAAACCAAATTTCTTCGTTTCGAATGAAATCTCTCGCTTCTCAATGCCCATTCCAGAGGCCATCTCATCGATGCCGAATGAGCCAATCTTCATGGTTCCACCCGCCATGGCAAGCGAGCCATTGAAGGTGTTCCGGGACATTCCTTGCTCTTTCTGCAGTTGAGCTCGGTCGCCCTCGCGAATGTCGTTAAACCGCGTGAAGCCTTGACCCACTGACTGGGAACCCACCTCGAATGCGAAAGTCTTTCCTTTAAGCGTGTACTTGTTCCAAACCAGCGAAGCGTTGTCGTCCGACACTGTGCGCTGATCGAAACCTAAAGCCGCATCTTTTCCGACTTTGAACCCGTCGTAGGCGAACCCTTGTCGCTTGAGTCCGCGCTCTCGCTGGAGAGTCGCAGCTTCCGCATCAGAAAAGCCCGCTGCCTTGACCGAGTCAAAGCCAACGTAGTTTTTACTGACGTCTTGAACATCCGCAGTGAAGGTTCCTGAACCGAGTTTGGCTCGGAACTGTTGAACCAAGAATTGGGAGCTGCCGTCCTGAGATTCGGCGGTGCCAATCTTCTCATGCTTGTTGAGCGTGTAGCCCGACTGGACGTTGGCTTGCTCTCTGGATCCCGAGAAGTAAGCGCCCTTGAGCGAGAAGGCTCCCGCGCTGAAGTTGTTTTGCGCGCCGACAACGTTTGAGCGCATGACCTTACCGTCGGCAGTTCGCTCCGTGGCTCCAAGGCCCATGATGAGGCCCGCCTGTCCCGGCTTTGCTCCAAACTGCAGTGCTCGATTGCCACCAATCGCTGCGCCCGTCGTGACCACGGGTTTGTTGTCGTAGCGGTATTGAACAGAAAGGGAGTCAGAAGTTCGAACCGACCGCTGCAAATAGACAACGCCTGACGCGTAATCGATAGCGTAATCTTTGCCCGCTTCCAGCAACGATCCGTTTAGGTAAACCTTTTCACTTTTCGGAAGAACATTTCCGCGCCTAAGTGGCTGCCCTGGACCGGATGTACCAATTTGAATAATGTCGAAAGCAGGAGTGCCACCAAGACTGATCTTTGTGTTTTCGCCTTGAGCTTCTTTGGAAGTGGAAGCGTCGTCCTTTAGCGGCACGATCAGCGGCTTTTCCTCCGCTACGGGCGCAGGGGTTTGCTGCCCGACTGCAACGGAGGTGAGAAGAGGACACGGCAGAACGATGGCAGCGGAGAGCGCGATTCGTCTAAAGCCCGTCATTCCATTTCCTCCTTGTGTTCTTACACGTTTATTGTACGGTTGAAGTTACGCTCAATGGAGTCAATCACCGAGAAAAAGACGACCTTATTGCAAGCTTGGATAATTACCGGGTCGATTTCCTCGCATTTTCATGGAAAAAAGCGATTGGAGGGAGGGGAACGGTGGTTCCAGCAATCGACTGTATGGCCGAAGCGCAACAAAAAATCACGCTCGTGTTGTCTCACGAGGAAGCCACCGAATTGTTCTTCAGGTGCCTTAAGAGCCCGGACGAAGACAGTCAACTCTCTGAGAGAGTCTTGAGCAAACTCGCTCGAGCACTGGCTGAGGCCGACGAGTGCGAGCTGAGAATGGCGGTATAGAACCCGTCTACACCGCCGATTTTAATCGCTACTAGCTAGAGGCTAATCCAGCTTCTGGTCTCGCTCGAACGCTCTACCGCATCTAGAATCCGCTGATTTTCGTAGCCATCTACAAAATTAGGAGATGCCGCCTTTCCTTCATGCAAGCTCACCAGAGCATCAGCCACTAGGTTGATAAAGGTGTGCTCATATCCAATAATGTGCGCCACCGGCCAATAGTTACCTGCATAAGGGTGAGATGCCTCGGTAGCTTGGATAACCCGGAAACCACTGAGGTCCTTGGGATCGTCATTGGAGTAGTACTCCAGCTCGTTCATCCGCTCTTGGTTGTAAACGATCGAGCCTCGCGATCCGTTGATCTCGAACGAGTTCTTGTTCTTCCGACCCACCGCAAAACGGGAAGCCTCGAACACGCCCAGTGCCCCGCTCTTGAATCGAGCCAAGAACATCGAAGCGTCGTCGACCGTAACATCGCCCATCTTGTCCGAGGCAGTCGCGCCCATCTTGTCGTCAATCTCCCCCGCAATCGGCCTTTGCTTGACGAACGTATGGAGCAATCCGCACACCTCTGAAAGCTCTCCGCAAAGGAAACGAGCCGAGTCGATGATGTGCGCCGCGATATCGCCGTGCGTACCGCTTCCAGCTACTTCTTTCTGAAGCCGCCAAACCAGCGGAAAGTTGGGATCGGCGATCCAATCTTGGAGATACACGCCTCGGAAGTGGTGAATCTCACCCAGAAGCCCCTCTTCGATCATCTTCTTGGCAAGGGAAACCGCGGGTACTTTTCGGTAGTTGTGGAAAACGGCGTGGTGAACACCGTTTTGTTGAACGGCATCCAGCATGTCTTTCGCTTCCTGGAGGGTGTTGCCGATCGGCTTCTCACACCAAACCGCCTTCCCTGCCTTGGCGGCGGCGATAGCAATCTCCGCGTGGGTGTTGCCAGGAGTGGCGACATCGATGATGTCGATTTCTGGGTTCTCAACAACCGCTCGCCAATCCGTGGCGTAGTTGGTCCACCCGAAGTTTGCCGCCGCCTTTGAGACGTTCGCCTCGTTGCGACCACAAATCGTGTGCATGTGGATTTCGGCGGGCAAATCGAAGAACCGATTCACTTGGCGGTAGGCGTTTGAGTGGGCCTTGCCCATGAACTGATAGCCGATGAGTCCGACGTTGTATTGCTTCTTTGCCATGATTCCGAACCTTTAGTGCCCAGGATGGGAACGGTTGGACTCATTTTAGGCGACCGGAACGGTGGATTCCACCGTTCCAGCGATACATCGTTGCAGTTCCGCAGGTTTTGCGGAATGAAGTTCTAGCGGTTCGTCCGTCGGCTTCGGATTGCGAGCAGTCCAACCGTCAGCGCGAGCATGGTTCCCGGTTCGGGCACAACCGCCACACCATTGGTGGTGAGGAAGTTGGCATAGGCACTCAGATTCACCGCCCCACTATAGAAGCCATTCTGAAGGTCGTTGCTAAACGTGTAGTTCGTCCCAGTGCCCGTTCGGCCGATAAACGAGTTGATTCCCGCGAGGTGTTGAACACCGTTTCGCTCAACAAACCAGCCTCCGCCGGAATCACCGCTTCCCAGAGCGCCATCACCCGCTTGCCGAAGGAGAGAAAGATAGGACTGCGAAAATCCAAGGCCACCCAGATCGACATTTTCGGTGAAATCGACGGTGGTCGAAGCGGCTCGGCGAGTTCCGCCGTTCCCAATATTGTTATAGCCGGATCCGTCCGTCCGAAGGACGCCCGTTGAGCCAAAGCCGACCATCGTTACCGTTTCGCCGACGATGTTATCCACCAACACTGGGCTCCAGTTTGGGAGAGTCCCGTTGATCCGAAAGAGAAGCAGGTCACCGTCGGCGGTAAACCGTTGACTCCCGGTGATCGGCGAAAAGACGCCCACGCCCGGCAGCTCGAAGTTGCCAACACCGACGTGTTTCGCCGTTAAGATAAGATCGGGACCGATCGCGACTCCCGATGCAAACAGCGTATTGTTGGAAAGATTCACGACCTTTCCAACCGTTGAGAACAGCGCGTTATTGGTGTCCGAAGCCGTTCCAGGCAGTACGGCCGAACCAATCGCACTCACCAAAGCAAAACTTACAAGCGCAACATTTTTCATTTTCAGACTTCCCAACCTCTTTGTATTCTAACGAGGATAGGGTGGGATCAACCCCGTAAAATTGCTGGTCGTACTTATATGGGCATGTTTCGATGCCGAGGGCCAAGGAACCTTTCGAAAGTAAACTGTAGGTCTTGGCTATCGCGTCGCAGCCCAATATCGCCTCTTCAGTAAGTTCGGCTCCATTCCCGGGGTTCAAAATTGGGGAGATCACCATCGATCCGCCGGTTGTTCTCGCCCCGATGGAGGATGTGACATCGCTCCCTATGCGTGTGATCGCGAAGCGAATTGCCAATCCTGGTTTGCTCGTAACGGAGTTCATCAGCGCGATGGCGGTGCACTACGGTGCCGAAAAGACCCTGAAGAAGATGAGGATAGACCCCGGCGAGCGGCCTCTTTCCATCCAGATCTTCGGAGCAGAGCCGGAAATCATGGCGGAAACCGCTCGACTTGCGGAAGAGATGGGGGCCGACATCGTCGATATCAACATGGGATGCTGGGTTCCCAAGGTTTGCAAAACGGGCAGTGGCGCCGCCCTTCTCAAGGATCCCGATCGTGCCGAGGAAATTGTTCGTGCGGTGGTCAACGCCGTAAAGATCCCGGTGACGGTGAAAGTTCGGGCAGGATGGGACTATTCCCTCTTCGCAGCCCCTGATCTTGCAAAGAGATTCGAGCAAGTAGGGATCAAGATGCTCACCCTTCACGCCCGCTTTGCGAAGCAGGGTTTTGAGGGAGAGGCCGATTGGCGCTTAATCGGAGATCTTCGGAAGGCTCTTTCCATCCCTTTGGTCGGGAACGGTGACGTGAAAACTCCAGAGGATGCGGTTCGCATGCTCACCGAGACGGGATGCGACGGCGTTATGGTCGGTCGGGCCGCCATCGCCAACCCTTGGGCGCTCGCGGCCATCACCGCTGCGGTGAGCGGTCAACCCATCCCTGCACAACCGACTCTATCCGAAAGAATCGACGTTGCCCTGGAACACGTTTCTTCCGCTATTCAGTTCGAGGAGGAAGAGTTTGCAAAGCGAATGAAGCGACCCCTTTCTGAGAGCGAACGTTTGGATTCTGAAGGGCGAGCCGTTCGAGCCCTGCGAGGCATTGTCCCCATGTACGTGAAAGGCTTTGAAGGCGCGGCTCAGGTTCGTTCGGAGCTCTACCAATCGTCGAACTACGCCGAGATTTCGGCAACCTTGCACAAGGTTCGAGAGATCGCAAACGCGACTCTCGAACCGTAACGCCCTTTGTCGTCGTAGATCGAGAAAAGATAGCCTGTCTTTTCACTGTCCGCATCCACCAAAATCTAGACAACGATGTCCCTTGCCCGCGCCCTAGTCATAAAAACCGCCGCTCTCCCCCCCGTGGAGGCGATTGTTCGGAAGTCGTTCCTTTTTCGGCCACTGGTAAGCCGCTTTATCGCTGGGGATGATCTTGAACACGCGGTCGAGGCGTCTTCTCACCTCCTCGACGAGGGTATTCGAATCTCGCTGGACTACCTTGGCGAGAACACAAAGTCGGAGCAAGAAGCGCTCCATGCGATCGCGACATACGAGCGCATGCTGAAAGAGATCGATAAGGAAAAGCACGTCCGTTCCTATCGAGAGAGCGGAGCCGAAGGCGTCGAACCACTCAACATCTCCATCAAGCTCACCCAGTGCGGACTGGACCAAGGGCAAGAGTTCGCCGAGAACAACTATCGGCACGTCCTGCGAGAGGCGCAAACCCTTCAAAACTTCGTCCGAATCGATATGGAAAGTTCGGAGTACACCGAGCGCACGATCGATATCGTCACTAGGGTCCACCAGGAGTTCAAAAACACGGGGACGGTACTTCAGAGCTATCTGAAGCGAAACGATGACGACGTGGACCTGATGATCGACAAGCAGATCCGAACACGACTTGTGAAAGGCGCCTACCTAGAACCGGATACGGTCGCGTTCACCGACAAGGCAAAGGTCGACGAACAGTACGTCGCCCAGGCAAAGAGGCTCCTCTCCAAAGGCTTCTATCCTGCCCTTGCCACGCAAGACGAGGCCATTATCAACGAGTTGGTCACGTACGTGAAAGACCAAGGAATTGATAAACAGTCATTCGAATTTCAGATGCTCTACGGCATCCGCCGCGACCTCCAACAGGGTCTCACGAAAGAGGGCTTTAATGTCCGGGTTTACGTTCCTTTCGGCGACAGCTGGTACCCCTATTTCACGCGCCGTTTAGCTGAACGACCCGCCAACGCGCTGTTTATCGCAAAAGCAATGTTCCGACAATAGAGCGGGATTGAGTTTGTTTATCGGTTTCGATTGCCATTCAAGACCACCGAATCGCGGTCGAAACCTGAGGAATGGTCCTGACAACAAGAGTCATTCCCGGGGAAGTACCTGGTAAGTTTATTTGCGCATGAGGGAG
>CAZAVC010000005.1:0-19110 GCA_964488265.1 uncultured Fimbriimonas sp. | reverse complement strand
GCTAGATCAACGCTCACTTCAGAGGCTCCTTCGAGCGAAGCGATGGCTTCTTTCACGTGCTTTACGCAGTTTTGGCAAGTCATTCCGGAGACTTTGATGGTTGTTTTCATTCTTATACTCCCATGGGTATCTACGCCTTTACGAGCCTCGACATTACATCCTCAAGCTCAAAGATCATTTCCTCCCGGCTCATCGTTTTCGTCTGCTCATGCGAACTTGGGGAGCCATGATCGAGGATGCAAGTACGAATGTGCGACGCGGCAACTGCTGCTGCAACCTGGTTCAAGGCGGAGGTGATTGCTGAAATCTGCTGAAGGACATCACAGCAGTACGCGTCTTCTGACAGCATCCGTCGAACGCCACGGACTTGCCCTTCTAAGCGAGCCAATCGTCGATCCGTTTTCGTGCGGGTTTCTGCTTCCATGACCTCACTATACTCCATGGAGTATAGTGAGGTCATGGGACTCGGTCAGAAGTTAACCGAGTAGCCAACAGTGAATCGAACGGGTGAGGTCTGCTCCCTTTTATCCCTGAATAAATCCGTTTGAATGCCTATGTCGAACACCCCAGTTGCTGAAGTTTGCACTCGTAAACCGAGGCCGAACCAGCTATTCCATCCGGCGCCTGTCCTTAATCCTTGTTCACCACCGAACTCGGCGAGCAGAGTTTGACGAAAGTGTTTAGGATATCCGAGCGGTGCTGAATAGCCTAGAATTGCGCCCGTTCTCATCTGCCGAGTCCCAACTATTGGAGAGGTCGAATGGTAATGATCGATATTTAGATGTAACTTATCAAAATCTCCAAGAGACTTTGTAAGGATCCCACGGATTCTGAAGTCGGTTCCCGATCCGCCGGAGACTGGAAACCCAGCGTCGATTCTGTAGCCCAGAGCAGGAGCGTTGCCTATTTCTCGCACAATATTCTCGAAGTAGCTGAATTCAACGAGGTTTCCAACGGTTTTCCCCGATTCTGAAGAATACGAGGGTTCAAATCCGATCGAGATGTCTTTGTTCTTAGCGAACCCAAATTGAAGCTCGGAGCGAACGTTGTAGACGGGTCGCCCGCGTCGAAACGTATCGAGCCTAAATCCATTTTGAAACTCCAACGAGCGGTATGCGATCGAGTACGCATCTTCAAATCGAAGCGGTCGCTCTTTATCGAGGTTATTGTGATCGCTCGCAAACGAGAGGGAAGTAAGGAGAGCACTACATGCGAGCGCGTAGACGTGTCTCAATTTGAGCCACCATTAGATGTCGCCGTTGCACCACCAGAACGATAGGGATTGGGTCTGTCGATCTTTCGATAAGTTTCCGGTGTCCCGTAGTTGAGCTTTGACCAAGCTTCCAAAGACAGTGGCTTGACCTCCTTAAGGTCAGGATTGGCTTGGACAAACTTCTCGAACGCAGCTCGAGAGGTGAACGCCCTCGACCACGACGAGCACTCTGGATGCTCACCGAATACTTCGAGGAACACGACGTCCTTGATATTTGAAGTCCAGTTGCCCTCCTCATCGGAGATCATGACAAGTAGCCGATTTTCGTCTTCTGTAGCCGCGCGGATGATGGATCTTCCAGGGGTCTCGGCAGCCATATCACGGGCGCACATCATGCACCGAACCATCATTGTCCAGCCGTTGGCAGAAACCGTAGCTCCCCAAGGGCCTTCCTCTGGCAAGGGAATCGAGCAGTGTGCACACTCGCTCATGTCCATCCAACCCATCCCTGACATGAACATAACGTCATCCTCACTCCCTTTCATCATTCCCATCCCAGGGGTGCTCGGTGGATGTCGGTGATCGTGCAAGGTCATCGGTTGGCCCTCTCCTGCTTTTTGACCCGCATGCGTTGTCGCAAGAACACGATAGATCGCGATTTTAATCTGATCTTCCTTCTGTCTCTCCGTCAAGCCAGGGTAGGCGAGAATGTCGTTCACGTTGTCGTGAAGCATATGGAGATTGTCGAAGGCGTTCGCGATGTAGGGAAACCGCTTTGCAAACCGGGGGCTCATTTCGGCGGTCATGGGCATGAAATCCCGGTCAGTTTTGTAAAGCTCAGAAGTTCGATACTGCTCACCTAGCACCTCGTACTGCGGGACATGGTCCTTAACAGGAACGCGGTAAAGCATGTCGTAGTTGACGGTTTGCAACCAGTGGTATCCCCAAAACAATCCGTTCACCTTTGGATAGTGCTTACGAAACGTCATGCTATAAGGGAAACTATCGAGGTACTCCATGTTCATCGGAAGACCCGTGATGGCGTATGGCTCGCTCTGATAGAACTTCCACAGTCGGTCGATCTCCACTTCTTTCTGAGCATCTGTCATCCCGGGGTGACTGAAGACGTCGATTGTCTGAAAGTGCAACGTGTGCGCCCAATCGAAAACCTTTTCAAGGTACCCATACTTGTGGACAAATCGTGGCGCGAGGGCTGCTTCGTCAACGGGCATTGAAGGCGGATTCTGGAGTACCCAGTCAATCTTCGAAAAGACCTTAGATTCCAGCTGGTTGGATTGTCCGGTGACGAGGGCTTCGTAGGCCATCGCATGACCGACTCCGGTTGCGTACATGTCCTTGGCGAAAGCAGGGATGCGGTTTATGGCCCAGTTGTAGGGGCCTCGCTTGTAGAAAATCTCGTCAAGTCCACGGCTGTTCATCCAGCGCGGTAACTCAGACGGCATGGTGGGCATGGGCGACTTTGTCCGTTCCTTCATTTCCATTCCAGGCATTTGCGCCCAGGCGGTCGGAAGGAGAGCAAACGCCATTGTAAGGGCAAAAACTTGTCTCATAGTTGTTCTCATGGTGGTTTGCCCCGGATCAAACCGGGGCTCGTCTGACTCTGCCTAGTTCGCGGGCTTTGTCACAAGCGTGATGAACTCGGATATGGAAAGAGCTCTTGCATCCGTGACCTTGTTTTCGTTGACGTACTTGTCGAAGGCAGCCTTTGAGCTAAACGCCCGAGAGAGTTCCGCGCACTCCGCATGCTTCTTGAACGTATTCAGGAACACAGCGCCCTCCGGCCCAGTCCACTTACCATCCGTTCGCTTCAACACGACCGGCTCGCCTACTTTTTCACTTGGCGAGTAGACGACCAAATCGCCTTTGTATCGCTTCTGATCCTTGATCACGCAGTAGAGGCAGCGGTACTCGATCCGCTTGTTTCCAACCTTTACGACGACTTCGTTGTCTTGGGTTTTCGTGTTTTGAACAAGCTTGAGCTTGCAGTAGGGGCAATCCGCTTCGTGAGCGGACGCAATTGACGTCATGCCGAGCAGGCCGAACACGGCGAGGGCGGCAATTGTTTTTGAGAACAGTTGAGTGTTCATTTGTTTGTATTCCTTTGTCACTTGACGACGACTCTGCCTTGGATCATGTCCATGGAGCACGCGAACTTGATTTCACCAGCTTCCTTTGGGGCGAATTTGAAGACCACCGTTTTGCCTTCCTTCACAGACTGCTTTTGCTTGAGCGACTTGAACTCGACCGTAGAACCGCAACCCATGTTCTTCCCACCCTTGAAGGTGAGTGCAACAGCTTTGCCCTTCTTGACCGAGATCAGGGCTGGACTGTATTTGCCGTCGGCGATGGTTACAGTGAGCGTCTGAACTCCGTTGACCTCCTTTGCCGGAACAGGCTGTTCGTTCTTTGCCTGGCTGTGCTGCGCGGACATGCCGGAGCAGCAGGATTCGTCTGGTGCGCCACCGAGAGCAGAAGCGATTGAAGCAACTCCGAGAGCTGCGATTGCGAGTGAGATAAGTGTTTTTGTTTTCATTGATTTTTCCTAAGTTAGTTTCCGTAGACCAAGAGGCCTCCGAAGTGTCCTGCACTAGCCACACCAGCCGTGGCCGTGATGAGCAATGCGATGTAGATAGTTGATGTGTGGGCCTCGCGCCTGCGCCACAGAACTAAGCCCGTCATTAGCAGCGTTGATGCTGTAGCGAGGACGAAGTGGATGAGGGCATTTCCGGTCCAACTAAATCCAACTCGGTAGAACGCGAGTAGACCGGTTGGAACGGCGAACCATGCACTGATTGCCCCGAACAGCAGACATAACCATGCGCTCTTGCGCAGGTCATCGGACCTTTTTCGAATCCCGACAAGTTCCAGCACAGCTCCGAAAAGGAACAGTGCAATAGGAAAGTGAATTACGAGCGGGTGCATCGAGTGCTTTGGGAGGAGCTGATCGAGAATGCTCGCCTTAGCTTCACCTTCACTCTTTGCCCTATCTTTCAGTGTGCCGGGCACTCCTTCCGGGTGACTTTTGGGATCACCCGGCAAGGTATCTGCCTTCCACTCTTGCTCGTTGGTCCACCCGTCGTTATCAGAGTCTTTCGCGGCAACTGATTGAATAATCAGACTGTCCAATCGGCTCTGTTGACTTGCGCGGAGGCCAAGCTTAAGGTCGCTCCCAAACGGGTTATGTTCAGGTGGTTCGGTGTGGCACGTCATGCACGAGTTACGCGAGATCCGAGATGACTCCTTCATCCGCGTAACTTCGTGGAATTTCTCCATGTCTTCAGGAGTGGCGAATGCACTCGCTGCAGAGCACGCGATGACGAGCAAGGAAAGTGCGACTCTCATCGCCGTTTACCTTTGCACGCTGATCGCGAGCCGCAACCGCAGTCTGCTGACTTGAACTTACGGAATGTAAGCCAAAGGTAGATGCCAGCTCCCACGGAGATGAGGATAGCCGTGCCCACCGAGTCCATTACTTCACCTCGACCGCGAACGGCAATGTGCGAATAGCACCCTGCCAGTCGAATTGGCCGTACACCTTGTAGGTTCCGGCTTTCGGGAAGCGGCCTGTGAATCGGACTATGCCCTGCTTGACCAAGGCTGCGTTCTCTTCGTCCTCGGCAGGATGGCTGTGAACCACTGTCATTCCATCTTGGTGGAAGATCATCATGTGGCCGGCTGCCCCAAGCCACTTCACAGTGTCTCCTGCCGGTTGCCCCGTTTTGGCGTCGAACAACTTGACTTGAATCGTCGCCTTCCGGCCAATCTCTATCGGCTCTAAGGTTGAAAGGAGACCCTTAAGGTTGCCATCAATCCCGGTTCTACTGAGAGAAAGTTTAGTGTCCCAGGTTGGCTTCGGACCTGCTACCTTAACCGACGAGATAAGCACCCGAGAGCCTTTTCCGCTTGGTGCAACGTCGCCATACACCCAATAGTCCGTTCCTGCCGGGAAGGTGATCGGAATCGACCATGTCCCGTCGGGAGCCATCTCTGGGTGCTCGTGGAGGAACCAGTTCAGGTCTTTGCTGGCGATAAGCAAGTGGAAGAACTTTTCGTGAGCCAGATCGAACTTGGTTTGAACCGCCCCTGTTTTGGAGTCCACGACTTGGAGTTTGAGGGTTGTTGGAGTTCCTGCTTTTGCGGTTTTCGGCCAGTCAACGACCTTGAGCTGGTACGGTTGCACCCGCGCCGCATTGGCCGGTCGCTCATCTTTGACGTCCACCTTGAACGTAATCTTTTTCGGGGTATCTCCGGGGATACCTAGCGTCAAATCGATCTGATAGTCCCCTCCATGTGGGAAGAAGAGTTCGATCCCGTAGTCGCCCGGAACTCCTTCTCGGTGCACATTCGGCCTTGCCTCTGGCATGCCTTGCATGCTCGGCATGGTCATGACCGCGGTCGCTTCGATGCCTCCAACACCCTTAAACCCTTCCTCGACCGCATCTTTCTGGGTGGTGTCCACGACTCGGAATTCAACATCGACTTCCTCACCTGCGAATAATCCCTCTTCAGGCATTCGGAGTTCGGCTTGGTACTTCCCAAAAGTAACCTTCGTGATCTCTGATCCGACACTTTCAGTCGGGTGATGCTGCGATTTAGTCGCGAGCACACTCGCGGGCTTAATGTGTGCCGATATTCCAGGGACCAAGTACTTGGTTGGGTCCTTTTCAAATGGACCGCCACAGCCTGCACAGCACATGTACCAGCGCACTCCGTCGTGGTCCACATAGTCGCTCGCCTTCGAGTAGGAAGCAACAGCCTCTTTCCCTACCGGGCAATACAAGGCTTCTTTTGAAGGAACAGATGCGTACCGACTAGGATTTGCGAGGAACGTTTTCTTGGACTCTTCCGAGGCAAACGGGTAGCGTATTCCCCGGAAATCAGCCGAAGATTTGGCTTTCAGTGAGTCCAGCCTAACCCGCGAAACCGGGTCGAAGAGGAACTCACCAACGGTGTTCCCGGCCTTGGTCTGAGTCTCTATAAACTTGGTCGGGGATTTGGCGAAGTTACCCTCGCACCCAGGGCAGCAGAACGAGAATTTCGATCCTGCGTATTCGACGAATGATGAATTTTTGGCAACGGGGCCACCCATGACAGGGCACTTCATATCTTGTGCCTGCCCAAGCAGAACCGCCGCAATGACGATTGTGTTTAGCATTGAATTTCCTATGTTCGGTCGGGACTTGCGTCAAATGACAGAACCCGAGACTCACCCCGAAGGAGAGCTCAGGCTTTACGCAAGGAACATAGGAGGGGCGCGTCCAAAGCAGACGCAATGAGGCCGCGAAATCGGAGGGCCTGAGTCAGAGCCGAGTATTCCAGGTTGTCGGTCTTGAACCTCGAAAGCAACTACGAGAGGTGATTCGGAGGGCAGCGCGACATCGGCTTGGCTTAGCTGGGTCTGACTCGTCGATGGGAGTGCAACTGTAGGAGGATCAGGGTTCGTGGGTGCTGAAATTTCACACCCGCAATTCTTGTCCTTGGCTTGGGAGATCGATTCCGGCTGAGGCTCCGTTTTGCACGGATGAGACTCCTGCTTGGTTCCACAGTGCGAGGCTGGAGCGACTGGAGCCTTCGCATCCTCGCTTGGAGCCGACTTTCCGGTGCAGCATGGCATCGAACAGTCGGCATGCTGGAACAGCGAGGCAATCGCATTCGCGGGCAGTTGCGCCAGCACGAATACGAAGAGAGCCAGCATATTCAGCACAGCCTTTCTTCCTCGCATACAAACCTGAACGTAGTATGCCCCAAAATGGTTCCATCATAACCCCGCCTCGTCTTGTCAATCTCGGAGCTCGGCACTTTTTCGAGTGCACCAGTGTCATAATAAGTCACACGTGGATTTCTTCGGCGCAATGAGAACGGTTTTGGGGCGAGCGGTGCTCGCGCTTGTTCTCGTGCTGACTCAGATGCACTTTTGCGAGTCCGTTTACGTCCGCGCCAACGGAATCGAGTGCCTAGAATGTAGAGAGCTCCCGTTGCACGGCGACGATTCAGCAATCGGTGAAAGTCACGGCGATTGCCATGACTGTTGTGAAATCACGACATGCGAAACACCCAGCGGAGTTGAAATCCCAACGAGCCCTCCGCAATTCACCTACGACTTCATGATCCTCCCGGAGCCGCTGGCTCTGCCTGATCTTAACACGCTTCCACCAATGAGGCAGCGTTTCCAGTTCACGGCGGGTGCTCCTACCAATGGCCCACCCCTTGTTCAGCTCAGCCGTGGCCCACCAAGTTCGTGCTGCATTCAGCCATCTGCTGGAAGCAGGATCGTTCCGGTCGTTTAGCCCTCTGATCTTTGCTCCAGCCCTGACTAGGCCCTTTTGGAGCATCCATTGAAGACATTACTCATACCCCAGCTTATCGTGGCAGCATCAATTTGCCACGGACAAAGACCCCTCAGCGCTACAGACGCACTCAGAATCGCCGCCCAGAATCGCCCGGCCCTCAAGTCGGCAAAACTTGGAATCGAGCAAGCGCGAAATGCATCTAGGGCGCTTGGTGCGTACGCCCCTACCACTTTTTTTATCGGAGCGTCGAGCCGAAGTGAATTAGGTGCCAATGACCAAGACCTTCAACTTTCACAGCCGCTTGATTTCTTTGGTAAGAGAAGAGCAGGCCAGCGACTTGGCGAAGCCGGAGTTCAGGTTTCTTTAGCTGAATACGTCGTGCTTGCGACAGACCTACAAAACGATGTACTCACGGCGTACGCCGAGTCAGTCGCCAACCAGCACCAGAAAGAAGTTGCAGCCGAACTGCTCAAAATTTCCGAAGGGTTGCTCATAGCGACCCAGCGAAGGTTCGATGAAGGCAAGGTTGCAGAAACGCAGGTTACGAGGGCTTCGATTGAGTTTAAAAGAGCCAAGCAATCAGCAGAACTGACCAGCGCTGATCTCAACGCTTCGCTCGAAAAGCTCTCCGGCTTACTTGGGACAGAGACATCCAGCATTGCTCTTGAAGCAGACGCAAAAATTGAGCCGCTTGTTAACCCGGCCATTGACGGTAGACCTGACCTACTCGTTTTGAGATCTCAGGTTCAGATTGCCGAAGCGGACGCTGGAGTCGCAAGAGTCTCAAATCGGCCCGAACTGAGTGCCCAGATCGTGAGATCACCCTGGAGCAATGCCCCCGGCTACTTCGCAGGAAGACTCCAAGTCAGTTGGGCCTTGTTTGATCACGGCAAAGCCAGGAATGAAGCGAGTGCGGCAAAAAAACGTGCCGAAGCGGCCCGCAAGCTTTTGGAGGATGCGACAGGTAGGGCAAGAGCAGAAGTCAAAGCCGCCCAGATAGCTCTTGAAGCACGGCAGAGCCGCATCACTCGTTACGAAGCGATTCTCGTGTCTGCCCGTGATTTAGTTGCCAAGTCTCAGAAGGGCTATTCCGAAGGATTCGGCACCCAGATCGACGTGCTCGAAGCAACGAGGGCACTTCGTGAAGTTGAACAAGAGTTGGTGGAAGCAAGACAACAACTCTCACTTGCTGTGATCGCTCAGTACCGGGCATCCGGATTTCTTGCGGAGGTGCTCAAATGAAAAAGCTTTTAATTCCAATCGTCATCTGCTCATTACTCATCGGTTGCGGGAAGCCCGCCACCGAAGCGGCAAAGGACGAACACGGCCATGAAGAAGCAGGCCATGTCGAAGGAGAGGCGGGTCACAAGGAGGGTGAGGAGGGGCACGTCGAAGGACAGGTCAAACTATCCCCGGACGGCTTAAAACTTGCAGGCGTTGAGACGTTCACGGCTCAGAATCGTGAGATTCAGGATTCGCTTAGAATTCCGGGAACGGTGATGAGCACCACCAATGGGCGAGCTGTGGTCACACCCCCGATTGCTGGGCGAGTCGTTTCGATCTCAGTACAACTTGGTGACAGCGTCAAGCAAGGGCAAACGCTTGCGATTTTGGAATCACCAGAGCTTGCGCAATCGTGGGCGAGCATCGCCGAGGCCACCAAAATGCGAGACTCAGCAAGTTCAGACCTCAAACAGTCCAAGGCCGAAGTTGATCTCTCTCTGGCGAAACTCAGTGCGTCCAAGATGAGCCTGGCTCGGCAACGGGATCTCGCAAAGGCCGGAGCATTTAGTCAAGCCCCGGTCCAACAAGCTCAGAATGAACTCAACGAAGCTCAAAGTGAGCTTCTCAGTGTTCAAAAGGAGCAGGCGAGCCACGCTGAACAACTACGAAGGCTCGAAAATCTCTTCAAGGAAGGAATCGTCTCGAAGTCTGAGCTTGAGGCAGCCCGCCTTGAGCTTCAGCAAGACCAAATTCGCCTAGACCGAACAAAAGCTAAAATTGAGAACGCAAAGGCAACCTACGATCGAGAGAGGAACATCGCTTCAAGGGGACTCTTAAACGCCAAAGAGCTTCAAACCGCAGAGGCAGAAGTGCGGTCAAGTCAACTGGAACTTGACCGGGCGAGACTCAGGGTGCGAGCTGCTGAGTCAGCTTTAAGCAGCGCGAATAAAACAATCGCCAACGCTCAGGCGGTGTATAGATCAAACGTCGGAACGGGTGGGGGATCGGTGGGCCGGGTCGCACTTGTTGCCCCAATCTCCGGAACGATCACTCACCTCGATGTCACCCGTGGACAAGCGGTTGACCGCACCCAAGTTCTCCTGGAGGTCGAAAACCTTCAATCAGTTTGGGTCACCGCCAATGTTCCCGAACAGGACTCGGCAAAGGTTCGCAAAGGTTCGATGGTGCAAGTCACGGTTGCCTCGTTACGAGGACAGGTATTTGAAGGCGTGGTTCAAGTGGTTGGCTCTAGGGTCGATCCTAAGACGAGGTCAATTCCGGCTCAGTGTCTCATTTCGGGCGCGGCAGGACGACTCAAGCCGGATATGTTTGCCACGATCCGTTTGGGTGTGGGTTCAACCATTCGAGCGGTTGTCGTTCCTAAATCAGCGATCTTGACCGAAGATAAGAAATCGTTCGTGTTTGTGAAAGACGCCGATGCCTTCGACAAGCATGAAGTGGAACTTGGCCAGGAAGATGGCGACATGGTTGCGATCCTATCCGGAATCAAAGCCGGTGAAGTCATTGCCTCAAAAGGTGCATTTGTTATATCGAGCGAACAGAAGAAATCTGAACTCAAGGGGCACGACCACTAATGCTGGACAGAGTGCTTCACTTTAGCCTCACTCAGAGGTTCCTTGTCATCATTGCGACGATCCTAATGGTCGCGGTGGGCATTGTCTCTTGGCAACAGCTCACACTCGATGCCGTTCCCGACATCACAACCAATCAGGTCGCAATCAACACCGAAACCGGAGGAATGAGTCCGGAAGAGGTAGAAAAGCTGGTGACCTTCCCGATTGAGACGGCAATGGGAGGCATTCCTGGAGTCGATCAAGTTCGCAGTCTCAGCCAATACGGCCTATCGCAAGTAATCGTGACGTTTCGCGATGATGTTGAAACCTACTTTGCCAGGAATCTGGTGAACGAGCGGCTCACCAATGTCAAAGAGTCTCTTCCTGGGGGAATCGAAGCCCCCCAAATGGGACCTGTTTCAACTGGCCTTGGCGACATCTATATGTACGCCTTAGAGAGCAAGACGCGAAGCCCGATGGAGCTTCGATCCCTTCAAGACTGGACAATTGCTCCACAACTTCGAACAGTTGCTGGAGTCGCGGAAGTCAATTCGGCAGACGGTTCGGTCAAGCAGTATCAGGTTATCGTCGAGCCAAAGGCTTTGCTTGCGAGAGGAATAGCCGTCGATGAAGTCGTAACTGCACTCCAAAAAAACAACCAAAACGCAGGTGGCGGTGTTTTGGAGCGAAATGGCGAGCGGGTGCTCATCCGTAGCGTGGGACTTGCGACCACGATCAGCGACATTGAGAAAATTGTTGTGAAGACCGAGGCCGGGATTCCGGTTCTCATCCGCGAAGTGGCAAAGGTTCAACTAGGAATTCCCGTTCTCACCGGAATTAGCACCAAGGATGGCAAAGAGGCCATGACTGTCACGGTGATGATGCTCAAAGGAGCAAATGGTCGCACCGTGGCGGACGCCGTAAATGCCCGGGTCAACGAAATCAAAGCTCAACTTCCCGAAGACGTGACGTTGACAACGGTTTATAACCGCTCCGATCTCGTTGGAGAATCGGTGCATACCGTTGAAAAGAGCCTTCTTGAAGGAGGTGTGCTTGTCATTGCCGTTCTGTTGTTGCTGCTCGGGAACTTCCGGGGGGCCCTCATTGTGGCACTCGCAATCCCTCTCTCGATGCTCTTCGCAATCATCGGAATGAACCGATTCGGGATCTCGGGCAACCTCATGAGCCTGGGAGCGATTGACTTCGGCCTGATCGTCGATGGCGCGGTGGTCATGATTGAAAACGCGGTGAGACGCCTTGCTGAAGCGAGGGAACACAAGGGCTCAACTCTTGACCGGCATGAAGTTCGCCATTCCGTTTGGGAGTCGTGCCGAGAAGTTGCCAAGCCGACCGCATTTGCGGTGACTATCATCACGGTTGTCTATTTGCCGATCCTTGCTCTCGAAGGCACCGAAGGCAAGATGTTCAAACCGATGGCATTCACAGTCGTGTTCGCCCTCATCGGTGCACTCATTCTAACGATGACCTTAATTCCAGTGCTTGCGAGCATGTTCATGTCGGGTGATACCAGAGAAGGTCGAAATCCTATCATGGAGTTCCTCAGCCGAATCTATCGTCCGGCGCTCGGCTTTGCCCTTAAGCGACGTGGAATCATTGTGGGTGGTGCACTTGCCCTGCTTGCCTTGGCTGGATTCCTGTTCACTAAGTTGGGTGCAGAGTTCATTCCGCAACTCGACGAAGGATCACTTGTTATCCAACCTGTGCGAGTCCGAACTGTGGATGCAGAACAAACCGTAAAGCTCGTGACCGCCTTTGAAAAGAAGGTTCTTGAGGTGCCCGAAGTGATCACAATTTTCTCGCGAAGCGGTACTCCAGAAGTTGCCACCGATCCGATGCCTCTAAGCCTTACCGACTCGTTTGTGATGATTAAGCCGCGTGACAAGTGGCGGGCTGGAATGACGAAAGAAAAGCTCATCGAAGAGCTAACTGAAAAAGTCAATCAAGTTCCAGGACAAGGCTATAACTTCTCACAACCGATCCAAATGAGGTTTTCGGAGCTTGTCTCCGGCGTCAAAGCTGATATCGGAATCAAAGTGTTTGGCGAAGACCTTAAAGAGCTGAAGGCGAGGGCCGACGAAATCGCCGCTGTTGTCCGGGCACTTCCAGGAGCGCAGGACGTCGAGGTGGAGCAGGTCGATGAGGTGCCAGTTCTCCAAATCGACATTGACAGGGACGCAATCTCACGAGTTGGCGTCAGCATCGACGACATTCAAGAAATGATCAAAGTCGCCTTGGGTGGAGAACCAGTTGGACAGATTATCGAAGGGGATAAGCGCTTTGCTTTGACAGTGAAGTTGCCGGACAACGTTCGCAACGATGTAAATGAAATCAAGTCCATTCTCATCGAGACTCCGGAAGGTGGAGGAGTTCCTCTCTCCTCACTAGCCCATATCGATAACTCGCCAGCTCCTGCCCAAATATCGCGAGAGATGGGCAAACGCAGGGTGGTGGTTCAGCTCAACGTCAGGGGTACCGACCTTGGCAGCTTTGTTCTTGCCGCTCAGAAAGCGATCAAGGACAAAGTAAAGCTCAAGGAGGGCTACTACATCACTTGGGGTGGACAGTTTGAGAACTTGCAAAAAGCCTCAGCCAGGCTCACCCTGGTCGTTCCGATTGCTCTGTCTCTAATCTTCCTCCTGCTATTCTCAACATTCGGATCATTAAGGCAGGCGATCCTGATTTTCACCGGAGTTCCGCTTGCTATCACCGGCGGAATCATCGGACTGTTTGCCCGTGGAATGCCGTTCAGCATCACCGCCGGAGTCGGGTTTATTGCTCTTTCAGGCGTTGCCGTGCTCAATGGAGTCGTTATGGTTTCCGCAATCAACCGACTTCGTGAAGAAGGGCAACTCAAGGTACTGGATGCAGTACGTGAAGGTGCAGCCCAAAGGCTACGCCCTGTTTTGATGACCGCGCTCGTCGCGGCCTTAGGATTTATTCCTATGGCTCTCAATACGGGTATCGGCGCAGAGGTTCAAAGACCCCTTGCGACGGTAGTCATCGGCGGAATTGTATCGGCGACCATTTTGACTCTGCTTGTTCTTCCGGCACTCTACACGTGGTTTGAGAAGGACAATGAAGTTGTGGAGGAACTGTAATGCAGAGCAAGTTCCGGATCGATGCGATGGATTGTCCGACGGAAGAAGGGATTATTCGAAACCGACTCGGAAGAATTACCGAAGTTCAGAAGGTTGAGTTTGACCTCATGAACCGGATACTCACGGTGGATCATTCCTTCCACGACGTTGCTCCCATCGTGAAGGCACTTACGGAGGTAGGTATGAAGCCCGCAGAGGATTGCGAGGTTGGATGTGAGCCTGACCAATCAGGTTCATCCAAGACGCAGAATATCTTTCTCGGAGTCTCTCTCGTATTGGCGCTAACGAGTGAGGTGGTTGGCTGGTCAACGGGCCAGGAGAAATCCTGGCCCGTTATTAGTCTTGCCCTAATTGCTATGATCCTTGGCGGAAGAGAGACTTTTGCCAAGGGAATCGTTGCCGTCAAGACGTTCACGCTCAACATCAATTTCTTAATGTGCCTAGCGGTAGTAGGAGCCATCATCATCGGCTCTTGGCCAGAAGCCGCAATGGTAACGGTTCTCTTTGGAATTGCCGAGCAAATCGAGTCGTATTCCCTAGACCGCGCTCGCAACGCAGTCAGAGCTTTGATGGAACTAGCCCCCGAAAGGGCATGGGTGCAAGATGATGCTGGGCAGTGGGTTGAAGTCGAAGCTGGGTCGGTTGCTCTAGGCCATCGCGTCAGAGTCAAACCAGGTGAGCGCGTTCCTCTTGACGGAGAAGTTGTGCTTGGACAGAGCGCAGTCAATCAGGCTCCGATAACGGGTGAAAGTATTCCGGTGGACAAGGTAGTCGGAGACCAACTGTTTGCGGGGACAATCAACGAACAAGGCGTCTTGGAATTCACGGTGACTGGAAATCGTGGAAATACGACGCTCGATAGGATCATCAAGACAGTTCAAGAAGCCCAAGGAACTCGCGCCCCAACCCAGCGGTTTGTCGATAACTTCGCCCGGTACTACACACCAGGAGTTGTCATCTTTGCCATCCTTGTGGCAATCGTGCCGCTCGCATTTGGGGAACCGTTCATGCCGTGGCTTTACAAGGCCCTGGTGATGCTAGTTATCGCGTGTCCTTGCGCTCTGGTTATTTCGACCCCGGTTACCGTAGTGAGCGGTCTTGCCGCAGCTGCTAAGCAAGGAATTCTGATCAAAGGTGGAGTTCATTTGGAGTCCGGCCGGAACCTCAGAATGATCGCACTTGATAAGACCGGAACGCTCACACATGGGAAGCCCGTGGTCACCGACGTGATCGCGATGCACGATTATGACAGGGATAAAGCCCTTCAACTAGCGGCGAGTCTCGATCACCTCAGCGGACATCCGGTCGCAAAAGCTATTGAAGATCAATGGAAAGGAGAGCTACTGGAAGTCATCGGGTTCGAGTCCATTACGGGCAGAGGAGTCGCGGGAACCATCGAAGGCGTTTCCTACATGGTTGGAAATCACCGACTCATCGAAGAGCGCGGAGCATGTTGCGACCATGTTCACTCCGAGCTTGGTCGATTGCAAGCTGAGGGAAAAACCACAGTTGTCCTCGCCAACGCGAAAGAGGCACTCGCGATCTTTGGAGTTGCGGATACTCTCCGATCTGAAAGTATTGATGCCATTCGAGAGTTGCATAAACTCGGCGTCAAGGTGGCGATGCTCACAGGGGATAATGCTTCAACCGCCAAGGCCATAGGTTCGCAAGCCGGGATTGACGACATTCAGGCAGAGCTTCTACCAGAAGACAAATTGAAAATCATTGAGCAACTCCTTGAAAGTCATCGAAGCGTTGGCATGGTTGGTGACGGGGTAAACGACGCACCCGCACTTGCTCGGGCGACCGTGGGCTTTGCGATGGGAGCAGCCGGAACCGACACCGCGCTCGAAACGGCAGACGTTGCTCTTATGAAAGACGACCTGCGGAAATTGCCTGCCTACATCAAGCTTAGCAAAAAGACCGCCACTATCTTGACGCAGAACATCGCGCTGGCAATCGGGATAAAAGTCGTTTTCTTTGCCCTTGCTCTTACTGGGCACGCGACCCTTTGGATGGCTGTATTTGCCGACATGGGAGGAAGTCTTCTTGTTGTCGGCAATGGGCTACGTATTCTTCGAATTGCATCGCGCTGACCTAATTCTCTCGAAGAGGAATCAACATGACTCAAACCAAAAACACTCGACTACTCATCAATGCTTGTGCTCTTCTGGCACTAACTCAGACCGCGCTCCCTCAGACGACCGCGAAGGCACCCTCGCTCGGTGTCTTCGATCTAGTAAAGTACGAGCGCATTGAAGTCTTCGCCGGCAAACTAGGAAATCGTGTCTCGGAGAAATTGACACTTAAACAGGGCGAGAAGACTTACACGCTTTCCTTCGGGCAATATCACACAAGAATTGGCGGTCAGACGGCCAAACCTTTTTGTCCCGGATGCCCCATTGAAGTTAAGAAGGGCCGAATCGTTAAGAACGAGATTCGAGCGGATCGAAAGGACGTGACTCAACTCCATGGAAAGGACAAAGTGAAGCATTGAAGGAGTCAAATACGATCGATTTGCGGCACCCAACTTAGGGGATCAGTGTGCGCAGGGCTCGGTAGATTTCGATCATCGCCAGCGTGTCTTGACAGCAATAGGCAAGCAATGCCCTCCGGAGTTCCGCCGCCTCTTCTTTCGGTGTGTTTGGCGAGAGCATTTTGCGAAAACCGGCCGCCGCAGCGGTGCCGTCAGCGATCAGCATCTCCTTGTAACTCATGCTTGGAACGAGCGTTGGAAGCACAACCTTGATGCTTGTTCGGCCTTTGAAGCCTTCGAGATAGACGTGTTCGCTCACGATCTTCTCAAGGTCCACTGAACGAGACTCTATGGCATCGAGCAGTTCTTGGGCGTAGGGAATGCCATCGGCAACCATTGACTTGAGCTGCGTTTTCTCAAAGTGCGTGTAGTGGACGATGGACTTGCAGTCCCGAATCGTCTCCCAAAGCCTTTGGCAGAAGCCAGGCCGTGGATCCTCGCTTCCTTCTGGAAGAAACTCGTGATGGGCGGGCTCCGAATCCGGAGCGCCCATGATATGGGCCGACCATTGGAAACAGACTTGCTGATACGGACGCGTCCCAGGATACATCGGAAAAGCGGGGTTCGACGATTCGTAATCAATGAAGGCGGCTGGGAACGGAATGTTCTCCAACGCGGTCTTCAGGCCATCCCCAATGAATGGCTTGCCCGACACGACGACGTCTCGCATTCGCTTCCTGGCATCGGTCAGCTTCTCGCTTTCCGGAATGTCGGTGATGGATCGGTACCCCTTTGCACGAAGGTCGTTGACTGACTTCGGATTGATCCTGGGCAGGAAAATCAGGTCGTGCTTGGGGCTGTTCGCGTGGCAATGGTCGAAGTAATCGCACCCCTTGCAGTGAGTATTGAGTTCAACATCCGGCTCGGAGTCCGAACTCAGGACTTCGATGAGCAGGCGGGAATGATCCGAAATCATCTGCGCGGACTCTTCGCAAGCGTCAGTGAGGTCAACGACGCCGAGCAGAGAGTGTGGGTCGAATGCCTGGCCATCCCAGACAAAAGAGGTGTCAACCAGCACGAGGCGAGCATTCTTGACCGGGTGACCCGCCTCCCGGGTTGTGTGGAACTGGAACGCCAAGTCGAGCAGTTTCTCTTCATCGATCTTCTTCGGCTCTTTGATTGAAGAAGACTTCACCTCATCCAGAGTCCACTCGCCAGCGTCATCTTGATGAAGAACGTCGAGCCTGGCTAGGCGTCCCGATGCGGCAAAGGTGGCTTCAAAGAAGCATCGATGCCCTGACTCTATCGCCGTCCAAGTTTCCGCAACTGCGACATCGTGGGGCGAGCCGGGTTTGAAGAGCATGAGCCCCTCTTTGTATCGAGCCCGAGCCAACTCACCGAGGAGTTTGCCCGTCTCCATCCGGTCACGCGATGCCAAAGTGAGCGGAGCTTTGAGATCCGGCCTGTTGAGGTCGAGCCACGCACGGCGGACACAATCCAGTCCGCGAATGAACTCCGTTTTTGTGAGAAGTCGAGGCTCGCTCATAAGTACTTCCTTAATATAGCCGGAATTCACTGGGTGAGGAAGAGTTGAAGTGGTAGCGCATTGTTGTCGAACGACTCGGAGAATATGGGCGTCTAGTAAAACAAGCTTATTAGCGGGACAAAATGAACTGAAAATGGCATAATAGAAGTATGAGCAAGCTGAAGCCCAAGGAGCACTCGAAGCGCAGCGCGACCGAAATCGCATTGCGCATGGCCAAGTCGTCTGGGAAGTCCTTGCTCCGAGCGGAGGATCTGAAAGGGGCGACACCGGCCGCGGCATCCAAGGCTCTCGCCAGACTCGCCAAGCAGGGAGTCCTCACCCGAGTTGGGAAGGGCCTATATTTTGCGCCGAAAGACACCTTGATCGGAAAGAGCAAGCCCTCAGAGACCTCCATCGCTTTGAAGAGATTGGAGGGTAAGACCAGGCCGACCGGAGCTTCCGCCGCAAACATCTTGGGCCTCAGCACCCAAGTGCCCGCGAGACCTCAACTGATTGCCTACACAAGCAACCCGCCGAAGAACGCGGGAGCGGCCCGAATCAAGTTGCGGCGCACTTCGAGTCTGCATACGCTACCGACCCTTGAAGGAGCTTTGCTTGAGTTCATCCGGGCGCGTGGTACGACCGCAGAAACGAGTTCCAGCGAGAGCATTCGGCGACTACGTGAACTGCTCACCAGCCAGCTGTCGGCGAGCCGATTGCGAGGGCTTCGCGAAGCGGCTCTTGCCGAGCCTCCGCGAGTCAGAGCGATCCTAGGTGCCTTACTCGCCTATGCGGAATTGCACGAAAGCCTTTGGGAGCCCCTTAAGACCTCGCTGAATCCGCTCACTCGGTTCGACTTCGGACTCTTCTCCGAACTCCCGAACGCAAGGGACTGGCAAGCGAAGTGAGCTATCTCTTCGAGCGTTCGGATTTCGCCGAACTCATCATTGCCACCGGTGACGAAAACGGAATCGGCAACCCTGGGATTGTCGAGAAGGACTACTTCGTCACCGAGGCGCTCCGGCTCATTGCCCGAGACTTTGGAGAGGTTGTCATCTTCAAAGGGGGAACGAGTCTCTCGAAGGGCTGGAAACTCATCGATCGATTTTCAGAAGACATCGATCTTTACGTGGAGCCCGCCGAATCCGACGAAGCAACCCTCGCCAGGTTCGAGCAGGTCACGGCTGTGGTCGCATCTTTTCCCGGATTCATCCAGAGACTCGGGCGAGTGGAAAAGAAGGGGGCATCCTCTTGGACCGAAGAGTTCGTCTATCAGAGCCGGGTGGATGCCCTTGGGGGAATCCGCCCGGTTGTGCTGCTGGAGGCAGGGATTCAGAGTGCAGACCAGCCGACCGAGTCGCGGCAACTGACTTCTCTCATCGGGGAGATGCTCGATTCTCGGAACGCTGATTCCGGCACCGATGACCGATTGCCTTTCGAAATGCGGCTCCTTCACTTTCGCCGCACATTTGTTGAGAAGCTCTTCACTCTCCATTCCCGGGTTGAGCGAGTGATCGAGCAGAGCAAAGAACTTGGACGGGATGCGCGGCACTACTACGACTTGGCGATGCTGCTTGATCAACCTCAGACGAGGGCTATGCTTGCGTCCGAAGAATTCAAGGTGATTTGTGGCCAGTATCGTGATCTCACCACAAAGTTCTATCCGGG
>CAZAVC010000004.1:0-19186 GCA_964488265.1 uncultured Fimbriimonas sp. | reverse complement strand
CTGGTCCCTTCTCGCCGATAAAACCATTGCCGTTTATGAGCGAGTGTGGTCGGAGTTTCTCAACAGCTACTGGGCGGAGAATACGGTGTGGCCTGTTTCGCCTGGTGCGGACGAGCGGTACGAACAGATGCAGCTTCGTGAAAAGGCGGAGGCGGCTCAGGCGGTACAACGACCCCGATTGCGGACGGCAATGCCGAACGTTACGGTTGTTGAGACCGAGGACGAGATCGATACGATTGCCGCGATGATCGAACCATAAACTAGGCGTCGTGGGAACCGTATAGTTGCTGGGGTGTGATCCTGACATTGGCAGGGTTGCACCCCGCTCGCTTATACTTAGCGTCATGCGCAACCTTCTCTCAAGTAAGTCCCTTTTCAAGGTGGCTGCACCGATTGGCTTTGCAATGGCCCTTGGTGCAAGCGCCTCCGCTCAAGAGGACTTTCCCATTCGTTTTCGCTTGGGTTATGCGGTCACCGGCGATTTCGAACTTCTGAACGGGCGCACTTCGAGCATGGCGGGTCCAGAGCTTCAGTTCGAACTTCCGATGACGACGATTGCAGGCACTGAGCTTTCGCTCACAGCGTCGATCTTCGGCGGCGGTCGTCTTGTTTCTTCAGGCGATACCGATGGCGACGTCTTTCGATTCTATGTCACGGGTAGACGTTCGCTGAATGCGAAGGGCGTATACGCTTCAATTGGCCTAGGTTATGGCCACACAGCCGCTCGTGCAGGGTCTTACGAAGGTGTTGACGGTACCGTCGTTCGCCTTGCCGTAGGATTCCCTACTAAGATCGGCAAATGGAAGAATACAGATCTTGAGATCGCCTACACAGGTGCTCGGGCCGGTCAGCTGAAAGGCTTCTTTGTCGGCATAGCTTCTAAATTCTGAGGCGGGCTTTTGGTTTCAGGCGGCTCCGAGGAGTCGCCCACCTTGATACACCAGAACTGCGCAAACATAGGCAAGGACGGTCATGTAAACAAACATGAACACCGCCCACTTGGTGCTGTTTGTTTCCCTTTTAACTGTCGCCAGAGTTGAGAGGCATTGCGCGCACAGCGCAAAAAACACCATGAGGGAGATGGAGGTTGTCAGCGTAAACAGCGGTCTGCCGTCCGGCCATTTCGCCTGCTTGAGCGTATCCGCAAGCTTTTCTTCCTCATCCCCACCAAGAGAGAAAATGATCCCGAGCGACGGGACAACTGTTTCCCTGGCTGGGAATGCGGAGAGGATTGCGGTCGATATTCGCCAGTCGAATCCTGCGGGTGCGAAAACGGGTTCTACCGCTTTTCCAAATCGACCTAGAACCGATTGTTCAAGCTGCTGCTGAGCTAATCGGTTTTCAACTTCGTTGTCTTCGATTCCGGGCTGCGCCTGCTTCAGCGCGGCGGTCGTCCTCTCGCGATCCGCGGCACCCATTTGTGGGAAGTACCCCGCGGCCCAAATGATAACGGACATCACTAAGATGGTCGTACCGGCCGTGGTAACGAAGACTTTTCCGCGAAGGTACATCGCCAAAGCAACATCCTTCCATCTGGGCCACTGATAGGGCGGAAGCTCCAGCATGAATGGCAGCCGAGATCCCTTAAGCATGCGTCGGTTAAGAATAAAGACGATCGGAATGGCGACCACCAATCCAAGAAGGTGCATGGCAAAGAGGGCAAAGCCGCTCCAGAACGCCCCATACGTCGGCTGAATGAAGGCCCCAATGAGCAAAAGATACACGGGCAACCGGGCACTGCAAGACATCAACGGAGCGACCAAAATGGTTGCTAGCCTGCTCTTTGGGTCCGGCATCACGCGTGCGGCCATGATGCCCGGGATGGCGCAGGCGAAACTAGAGAGGAGCGGAATGAAAGCCCGTCCATTGAGTCCGCACCACCCGAGGAGGCGATCCATCAGAAAGGCAGCCCTTGCAAGGTAACCCGTTCCTTCTAGCACGCTAATAAAGAAGAACAGGATCACGATTTGAGGAAGAAAAACGAGAATTCCGCCAATGCCGGCGATGACCCCATCGACAACGAGCGATTGGATCACCGGCTTCCCTTCCAGCATGGGACTCACCCAATTTTGAACGTTTGAGAACCCACTTTCGATAAGGTCCATGAGGGGACCAGAGAAGGTGTAAATGGACTGAAAGGTGAGATACATCACCGCGACGAAAAAGACGAGGCCAAAGAACCGGTGAGTTAGGAATCGGTCAATTTTGTCGGCAGGCGAGAGCTTTCTTGATTGGTCGCCGGTGGTGCTAATCACCGTCCTTTCCACGAGCGAAGTCCACGCGTATCGCGTTGGGATGTCGACCTCCGTTCGGCCGAAATCCTTCGCCGCTTGAACCGCCCGATCGTAGTCTTCGGCAAGTTCCGGAAAATCCTGGGTGATCTTTCGAAACTCCTCGGAAGGATTCTGAACGAGGTCCCGGACGGTTGATGCTTCGTAGTCGAAACCCAGTCGCGCCAGACGCTCTCGAAGCGCCAGCGAGTGCCCTTCGACTACGGGCGACACACCAAGTTCGATGCTTGGGACGCGCCCGCTTTCGAGATTCCTTACAATGGCATCCTGAAGTTCGGGTAGTCCGAGATCCCGGTGAGCCACGACGACCACCGACTCGCAGCCCACCATGTCTCGAAACTTGGCGAGGTCCAGAGATTTCCCCGACTCGCGAAGACGATCCACCATTGTCAGTACTAGGAGCGTTGGAATTCCTAACTCTGCAATTTGGGTGAAAAGGAAGAGGTTTCTCTCCAAATTGGATGCGTCTACAACACAGACCAGAAGATCCGGAACACGTCCATCCAGGGTCCCTTCAATTTCGTTAAGCGCAACCCGTTCGTCTTCGGAAACCGGGGTTAGGGAGTACAGGCCCGGAACATCAACAAAATCAATTTGGAAAGGACCGACGGACTTGCGAGCAACGACCTGCTCAACGGTGACACCGGGGTAATTGCCAACCTTCTGACTGGATCCGGTCAGGCTGTTGAAAAGCGTTGTTTTCCCCGCGTTGGGGTTCCCAACAACGGCTACTCGCTTCACGGCGAGTGCGGTTGCGCTCACGGGTGGACTTCGACAAGGAAGCCTTCGGTTTCCTTGCGTCGAAGGCAAAGGCGATATCCCCGAAGCTCCAACTCAATGGGATCTCCCAGCGGCGCCACCTTTACAACTTTAAACCCTGTGCCGGGCAAAAGCCCCATTTCTTGAAGGCGCTTCGCCTCGGCCGAGTCGTTCTCGATTTTCACGATAGTGGCCGTTGCACCTTTCTCTAGGGTTCCGAGTTCAACCATGTGTGCAGATCCTGTCAAATCAATCTACCCAAAAAAGTGTGGATTCATTTCACGACTGTGAAAAGTTTCTCTTGAACCGGACCGTTGATCGTCAAATTAGCATCCCAAGCAAGGGTGTAGGAAATCTCCATTTGACGCTTCGTTTCGGGATCAAGAGCTCCAAATTTTTCGGTTATCTCATATCGAACGACTTCGAAGTTTGAGTTGATAAAGATCTTATAGGTTCCAGTGGGAAGAAGGGCAGGGTTAGTGGCGTGCTGTCCCTCAATTACCCGACATTTTTGCCCTTTGAAAAGTTGCTCCGGACCCTCGGTCATGCTCTTCCAGGTTCCACGAAGATATTTGAGGGCGTCTGGATGAGAGAAGGCGATATCTAGAATGGGGCACTGGCGATCTCCGAGCCCGCTTCGGGCGGCGAGCAGAATCTCTCCGACCTGAAGAATCTCACCGCGGACAATCACCTTTTCCACGATGCGCAAGAGGGGGTTATCCGGCTCGGAGGGGTTGTACGGCCTCGAATAGGAAAACTCATCGCCATCGGAAGTCACGACCCATCGGCCAGGGGGCATTCTGCGGGAATCGCTCGATGATTGCTGAATGAAGAGGTGTGCTGGACGTCGCAGTTGGAACGAGGTGGAGATACTCAGCGGTCGAACACCATCGGCGCTTTGGGTGTTTACAATCGTTCCGCTGATTGTTCGCGCGTTGTAGTATCGCTCCAAAACGAGAGTCAGGAGTTCACTCGCAGAATTAGCTCCCCCGGATGTCTGCGATTGTTGACCGCCAGAAAGGGAGGCAACCGAGATAGCTAGAAGAGCAAATGCGTTCATGTTTTCCCATTCCTAAGACGATGCGGTGAGTCCCGCGTTTCGTCTACCACCGTCTAAAGTATGCCATTCAAGGGGCATACCTAATCTTTCTTTTGTTCCCAGACAACATCGCTCACGCCGGATTTGGCATTTTGATATCGGCATGCGGTGAAGAACCAATCGGACAGTCGATTGACGTAGACGAGCAACTCTTTGCGGAGCACTTCCCTTTCGTTAAGGGCAAGGAGGGTTCTCTCTACCCGACGTGAGACCGACCTGCACGCATGTAATCGAGCGGCTGCCTCAGACCCGCCTGGAAGAATAAATTTCTCAAGTGGCGGGAGTTCGGACGTCATCTGGTCAATCGACGCTTCGAGCGCGCGAATTTCGGCGTCGGTCACGCTTATTAACATGAAATCCCCACCGGGCTCGCAGGCAAGTTCTGCTCCAAGATCGAAGAGCCGGTGCTGAATGGTGGAAAGTTCGGCGGCGATGAACGAATCTGCAACCACTGCCGCGATTCCAATGAAGGAGTTCAGCTCGTCAACTTCGCCGATGGCATGGATTCGAATGCTGTGTTTCGAAACACGAGAGCCACCCAATAGCCCGGTTTTCCCCTCATCGCCCGTTTTTGTATAAATCTTCATCTCTTGCTCGAAAGAACCCTACGTGCAAAGACGGGCAGGAGTCTTACTTTGGCGATCTTTTTCGGATTGAGTAGCAATCGCCATGCCCACTCAAGTTTCAGAGCCTGCATTACCTTGGGTGCTCGTTTCACCTGTCCGGAATGAACGTCAAAGCTGCCGCCAACTCCGATTCCTATTTTCGCCTTGGTGAGATCTCTTGTAGCCCAAAGAAACTTTTCCTGCCTAGGGATTCCCATCGCCACAAGCAGAATGTCTGGGGCAATTTCTCCGATTTCTTTCGCCACATCTTCATCAGAACGTCCGTTAAAGAACCCGTCTCGCACTCCCACAATGTGGCAGCCCGGATACTTTTGTTCCAAGCGAGTTTTTGCCGTTTCAGCAACGCCAGGAGCCGCACCTAAAAAGTAGATGGAGAGACCCTCGCTTGCCGAAATGGCACATAGGCGCTCGACGAGATCAACTCCACTGACGCGATGAGTTATAGGCGTTTGAAAACGGTTTGCAGCCCACAGAATTCCGGCCCCATCAGGGGTGACAACGGAGGCTTTTCGGTAAAGCTCGGCAAGTGCAGGGTCTTCTTGCGCTTGGACAATACCGCTCGCATCCGCAGTGATCAACAGGTGAAATTGGTTCTCTTTTGCTTTCTGGCGGATCCAAAGAAGGGTCTCGTCCATCGAAATCGGATCGACATGAAATCCGAGAATGTCAACCCTCTCTTTTCCAGTTTCGCTGTTAATCATGAATCTGTTTGATAGAATCGGAACCGCAAGAGTACCCAGCGGTTGCCAGGTTCAAAACCCGTCATTTTTGTCGCAATATCCTGACTCTTTTAACCTTGGCATAACATTTGCGCGCGGTCTACAGTTAGAACATACGTCTGCTGACGACATTGTCAAAAGACGCCTAGAGCCTTCTAGGAGATTCATTTATGAAGAAAGCCTTCACTCTCATCGAGTTGCTCGTTGTGATCGCAATCATTGCGATCCTCGCTGCAATCCTCTTCCCGGTGTTCGCTCAGGCAAAGGCAGCTGCTAAGAAAGCCGCCGCCCTTTCGAATCTGAAGCAAAACGCGACCGCCGTCCAGATTTATCTCGCGGACTCGGACGATGTCTACCCACAGAGCGCTTACTGCGCAGTTGGCTGTGCACCCGGACCTGGTGGATTGGCTCTACCCGCTCCTGGCGCGCAGATCTACTCCATTTACGACGCGCTCATGCCGTACACGAAGAACAGAGACATCTTCACCGACCCTGCGGAACCACAAGCAATCAACTGGATCACCGCGTTGCAAAACACGGGATTGAACTTACTGCCGTTCTTGAACGGAGGCACTGTGATCGCGAATAGCCAAAACGTGATCAACTTCGCAGGTTCTTCCCCCAACTTCGCGTTGTTTGAAGATCCAGGCATCCCGCCGACGCTCGGTGCAAACGATGGCGTCCGCCCTGCGACGATCGTAGAGTTCCCGGCAGAGACGAGCATGTTCTTCACGGCGAAGTACGTTCGAACCGGCACGACGAACCCGGAAGCGGATCCCACGCGCGATCCTAGCCAAAACGGTGTTCAAGCCAACCTGCGAGCGCTCTATCTTAACCCTCAAAGCCCGATCTCCTTCGGAAAAGAGAACTTCCCTGGTACAGCCCGACACAACGGACAACTCGTGGTCAACTTTGCAGACGGTCACGCGCGAACCTATCGGTTCAACGCCCAAATCGGTCAGAACCTCCTTGCTCCAGACCCGGTGCTTGGTGGTGGCGCTCTCAACCGCGTTTACAACCTGCCGTACGATCTCAACGGAATCCCCGGCATCATCGCCGAGCCGACTCCGTAGTCGTTCGATCACTAACAATTCGAAAAGTCCGGGCACTGTCCGGACTTTTCTTTATTTTTGAAAGACTTGAAAGCGGAAATCAGACTCCCTGAGGTCGTAGAATGAAGCTGTAGCTATGATGGCAACCGCAGTTTCCGCGTCAAAGATTCGCCTGAAGGTTTTGCGCCAAGATGGCCCTAACGCCTCCAAGCATTGGGAGGAGTTCGAGATTCCGTTCGTTGAAAAGATGAACGTGATTTCGGCCTTGATGGAGGTTCGCAAAAAACCTGTCACCACCGACGGCAAATCCGTCCAGCCTCCGGCTTGGGAAGCAGCATGCCTTGAAGAGGTTTGTGGTAGCTGCACCATGAACATCAACGGTGGCATCCGTCAGGCATGCACGGCGTTGATCGAGGAAGTGGGCGTGCTCAGTGGAGACACCTTTGAGGTGACCCTAGAGCCGATGAAGAAGTTCCCGCTCGTCCGCGACCTGATCGTTGACCGAACCAAGATGTTCGAAAATCTTAAGAAGGTTCGAGCCTGGGTTCCGATCGATGGCAGCTACGATCTGGGTATGGCTCAGCCGCAAGACGACGGAGTTCGGCAACTGCGATACGCACTTTCGCGATGCATGAGCTGTGGTTGTTGCTTGGAAGCTTGTCCGCAGGTGAACGAAAAGTCGACCTTCGTTGGGCCTGCAGCACTTGGTCAAGCCCTGTTGTTCAATCTTCACCCGGTCGGAAAGACGCTTGAGAAGGAGCGATTCGAGTTCCTCACCGGAGATGAAGGAATCACCGGTTGCGGTAACGCACAGAACTGCGTTCGCGTTTGCCCGAAGAGTGTTCCGCTTACCCGAGCGATCGCTCAGTTGAACCGAGACACGACCGTGTATAAGGTCAAGAAGTGGGTCGGTCTGGCCTAAACCTCCTGAACTAGGAAAACGCTTCTAGAAGCGGCGACGTCTATACTCATAGAATGGTCGCCGCTTCTTTCTTTTTGATCGCGAACCTTGCCGTTGGTTCGGCTTTGATGGGTGAGGAGATCAAGCTTGACGTTTCCATGGACGCTAAGCCGATCGCTGCAAACCACTACGCCGGAAAGGCCGGGCTCACCTTGCCGGACGGGTGGCACAGCTACTCGAACCCTCCTGCGAGCCAGTACGAGACCCCAACCGCGCTTTCGGTAACGACCAAAGACTTCAAACTCGTGAAGGTGCAATATCCCAAAGGAGTCCCGGGACCGGAGAACAACTCCATTTACGAGGGGTCGTTAGAAATTCCATTCGAGCTGAAGTGGGTCGGAAAAGGAAAACCTCCGACGACCGTTGTTCTGAGCCTGAAGTATCAAATGTGCGACGATCGCACTTGCCTACCGCCGACGAGCACCACCATTAAGCTTGCATGGCCTCCCAAAGCTCCTAAGAAGCCTGCTGGAGTCTCGAAGCCTTGATCAAAAGCTTTCCAGTAAGAAACCTAACCATCGGTGGCGGGGACCTCACGATTATCGCGGGGCCCTGTATGGCTGAGTCCAAGGCACTCTGCGAAGAGGTCGCTGGGACGATGAAGGAGCTCTGTGCCGACCTCGGTCTTCCTTACATCTTCAAGGCGAGTTACGACAAAGCCAATCGAACCTCGGTTGGTTCTGATCGGGGTCTGGGAATGGACGCCGGGCTACAAATTCTTCGAGACATTTCTGCCTCGATGGATCTTCCAACTACGACCGACATCCACTTGCCAGACCAAGCGGCTCCCGTTGCGAAAGTCGTGGATATCCTCCAGATTCCCGCTTTTCTTTGTAGGCAAAGCGACATGCTGGAAGCTGCCGCCGTCACCGGAAAGCCGGTCAACGTGAAGAAAGGTCAGTTCTTGGCCCCTCAGGACACAAAGAACATTGTCGCCAAACTGGATTCGTTTGGAGCCGTGGGCACTCTGCTCACCGAACGAGGCACCACTTTTGGTTACAACACGCTGATTGTGGACATGCCCGGTTTGGAAGTGATGCGCAGCTTCGGTGTTCCGGTTTGCTTTGATGCAACCCACTCGGCTCAACGCCCGGGTGGACAGGGCACTTCGTCGGGAGGCGTTCGAGAGTCCATTCCGGCTATGGCTAGGGCAGCGGTTGCCGTGGGTATCGATGTGCTCTTCCTGGAAGTCCACCCTCAACCCGAGAAGGCTCTGAGCGATGCGGCAACTCAATGGCCGTTGGCGCGAGCTCGAGAACTTTTGGAGCCAATTCTAGCGATCCGCAACGCGCTGAAACACTAGAGGTAGCGCGCGAACCAATCCGCGTTCGCTTCGACCATTTGGGGGTGCCAATCGTGCCCCCAATCCAGTTCCAGCAACTCTTTCGGCCCTGCGATCGCTTCGAAAAGGGCTCGAACCGTCTCCGGTCGAGTGGCGGGGTCCTTGAGGCCTAACGAGACGTGCATCGGCTTCGAAACAAAGGACGCGTGCAAGGCGGTATCGAAGTAGGAGAGGGTGTGCATCACGCGCTCTTCGCCAAGAGGGAGAGCATCCATGAAGTCTCGGAGCTCTTTTAGGGGATAGCGATACACCTGCGAAGTCAGCGTTCGTCCGATTGTGCTCAAGAATGGCATATCCGCACAGGCAGCCTTGATCAACGGATTCCAAGCCGCGTTCCACACGGTGATTCCTCCTCCCTGGCTCATTCCCGCAACGCCGATACGATCCTCGTCCGCCTCTATTTGAGCTTGAAGCACACGCGTGGCGATCACTGAATCTTGGAAGATGCGCCGAAAAACCCAAGTCTCGGGCGAGGCGGCGCCGTCTGAAAAGTAGCCCCGCTCAACGATGTACTTTTCTTGGTGGTACGCAGGTTCCCCGTGAAGATTGAAAGAGAGAGAGACCATTCCGGCCCGCGTTCCATAAGCATTGGGCAGGACCGATTCTCGACCATATGGCGGAACCCAGAGAAACGCCGGGTTGCGGCGAGCACCTTCGGGATAGGCAAACCACCCGTGCAACCTTCTGCCATCGATTCCTCGAAACTGAAGCGAGTGGACGACGTGAGTGGATGTACCGACGGGGTCGGCCTGAACCGAGATGTTGTAATCGAGGGGAGCCTGAAGGGCCTCTGTTACTGATTCCTGCCAGAACTCTGAGAAGTCCTCAGGCAACCCATAAGGTTGATCGACCATTAACTGGGTACTACGCGCCGACAGCCCGAGACTGTGCTTCGACGTGCATTCCGGTGGTCATCAGCCATGCCGTCGCTCGCTGAACGTCCTCGACTTCCCCTTCGAGGTCGATCTGCATAAATCCGTAGTCTGCGTCGACTGAGGCGCGAATGATGTTCACGCGAACGTTGAATTCACGGCTCAATCGCCAAATCCAAGGCTCATTTACCGACTCGTTTCCTGCGGTCAGATTTACGGCAACCTTTGTCATCTCTGGTTCGAGAGTCTACCTTCCAGCTATTTTGATCGGGCGATTCCCTTCCATGACTTCGTATAATCCAATTACCACTATGTCGAATCGCGTTGTAGTTTTTGACACCACCCTGCGAGACGGAGAACAGTCTCCGGGAGTACGACTCTCGCTTCAGGAGAAGCTCGAAATCGGAGCGCAACTGGTTCGGCTTGGAGTCGATATCCTTGAGGCAGGCTTCCCGATCTCTTCTCCTGGAGACTTTGAGAGCGTAAACACCCTTGCGAGAGAGCTCCACGGAGTGACCATCTGCGGTCTCACCCGAGCGCGTGAAAAAGACATCGAGGTTGCTGCCGAAGCGCTAAAGCCTGCGGCGCGGCGACGAATTCATACCGGCCTCGGCGTTTCTGAGAACCACCTTCAGCACAAGCTTCGCATGTCACGCGAAGAGGCTCTAGAGGTGGGAGTGAAGGCGGTAAAGCATGCCCGCCAATTCACCGATGACATCGAGTACTTCATGGAAGACTCCGGACGAGCGGACCCGGACTACGTCTACAAAGTCGTTGAGGAAGTGATCAAGGCGGGTGCAACCACGATCAACGTTCCCGACACAACGGGCTACACCTACCCGAACGAATATTACAAGCTGATCCACGGAATCATCAGCAATGTTCCCAACTCGGATAAAGCAGTCTTTTCGTGCCACTGCCACAACGATCTGGGTATGGCGACTGCAAATACGCTTGCGGGCGTTTTGGGTGGGGCAAGACAAGTTGAGGTGACCGTCAACGGTATCGGCGAGAGAGCTGGAAACACCGCACTTGAAGAAGTTGTAATGGCGATGTACGTTCGCAGGGACATTTTTGACTTTGCAACTCGCATCGATACGACTCAGCTTGTTGCGACCTCGCGAATGGTCAGCGAGAAAACCGGCATGCTGGTTCAGCGAAATAAGGCAGTGGTCGGCGCAAACGCATACGCTCACTCAAGCGGAATCCACCAAGACGGTGTGCTCAAAGAAAGATCCACCTATGAAATCATCAGCCCCGAACTGGTCGGTGCCGAAAAGTCGGAGATCATCCTTACGGCTCGCAGCGGTCGTCACGGACTTCGACACCGATTGCGCGAGTTGGGCTACGAGTTCACGGAAGAAAGATTCGAGCAGGTCTACAACGAGTTTGTTCAACTCGCAGACACCGTAAAGGAAGTCAACGAAGAGCACTTACAGAAGCTCGTCGCAGGCTAAAGCCCAGTTACCAAAAAAGAGGCGGGTCGGAGATTTCTCCGACCCGCCTCTTTCGTTCTTCGGCTTACTTGAAGAAGTCGAAGTTTTGCAGACGATCGCGAACGCTTGCAAGGAATTTTCCTGCGATCATTCCGTCGATGATTCGGTGGTCATAAGTGAGAACCAAGTGCATGATCGACCGCACCGCGATCATGTCGTTAATGATCACCGGAACCTTCTTGATCGAGTAGGTGCCCAATATGCCCGCCTGAGGAGCGTTGATCATTGGCGTTCCAAAAAGAGCGCCGTAGGTACCGGGGTTGGTTAACGTGAACGTGCCTCCTTGAACATCGGTTACGGAGAGAGAGTTTGACCTGGCCTTCTTGGCGATGGCTTCAAGATCCTTCGCAATCTCCACCAGCGACTTCGTGTGGCAGTCTCGGATAACCGGAACGATCAGCCCGTCCTCACCCTTCGCTCCAAGCGCAACCGCGATTCCCATGTGCACGCCTTTGTTCTTGACAATGTTATTGTCCGGCATAAGCGCACTGTTCATGAGCGGGAATTCCAGGAGGGATTCCGTCAGTGCCTTAATGAAGAACGGCGTGTAGGTGAGCTTCACTCCGAACTGCTCTTGGAACGATTCCTTGTTTCGGTCTCGGAAGGCGACCATCGAAGTGACGTCGACTTCGGTGATGGTTGAAACCGTCGGGACTTGCGACGATTTCAGCATGTGATCTGCGATCATCTTGCGCATGCCCACGAGCGGAACAATTTCTTGATCCGGACCGGCAACGGTTGCTGCGACAGGCTTCTCCTCGATTTTCTGAGCAACCTTAGGCGCTGCTGATGCGGGAGCGACCTTCGGAGCGGAGCCCGCTAGATATGCTTCAACGTCTTTCTTAGTAACCCTTCCGCCTTCGCCGGATCCAGCGATAGAGACGAGTTGAGCCTCAGAGATGCCGTGCTCTTTAGCCATAGCCCGGACCACGGGCGTAAACCACTTTCGGCTGCCATCGGCTGCGGTGAGGGAACTTGCAACTTCGGCTGCAGGCGCGGGTTCTGGCGCAGCAGTCGCGGGCGCGGCTTCCTTAGCCGGCGCAGGTGCTGAGGCAGCCGCTGTTTGTCCGGGAACGCCTGCTGGGTCGATGATTCCCATTGCGGCGAAGACCAAAACAGGCTCTCCCTCATTAATGAGGATTTGGGTGAGGACACCGGAAGCCGGGGAGGGCAACTCGGTGTTGACTTTGTCGGTCATGATCTCAACGACCGGCTCGTCTTCCTTAACGAATTCGCCCACTTTCTTTAACCAGCGACTGACCGTTCCTTCGTGGACCGATTCGCCGAGCTCGGGCATCAAGATCTCGATTGCCATGATATGTTAGTTTACCGATAGGATTTTCGAAGGTGGTTTTTTCCCTTCACTGATAACTACGATTCCAGCGCGGGATACGGCACCTTCGGCGATAAAGTCAAACGCCTGCTTCCAAGAAACTCTTCAAATCAGCTTCGTTAACAACGGGCTCGCCAAGCGCAACATTGTTCAATCGCCCGTTCATCATCCAACTTTCGAGCTCGGTTACGAGTTCAAACAGGTGATCGAACGACTCAACATAGAACAATATCGGCTGATAAGTGTCAATTTCAAAATGTTGATTGATCACCCATTCGAGCTGAATGGGATACCGTTGGACCTCACTCGACTCAATTGCGTGTTCGATCTCGCCATAGGAACTGAGCAGCCCGGACCCGTAGACCTTGAGACCGCTTGAATCCGAGGATTTCATCAGCCCAAACTCGATGGTGAACCAGAAGAATCGGGCCATCGCTCGGATGATGCTCGAAAGTCGATGCAGGCTCTGTTCATCTCGGCCCGAACTCGCGGCTATCTCTGCTGCTCGGTGGGCGCAGTCGCCGAACCTTACCAATGCGTCCGCAAATGCCTTATCTGTGTGCATGGGAACGTGCCCAGCTATGTCGTGAAAGATATCCGGTTCCGGTAGATAGTCAAGCTTCTCTGCGGAGCGAATCGTGATCGTGGTTGGGAATTCTCGATTCCGAAGGCAATCAAAGAAGGTGAAGGCAGGGACATAGCCGCTCACAGCCTTGGCTCGAAACCCGGTGAGGGGATTGAGAAATCCATTCACGTCTTCTAGTTTTGGGACGCGATCGGGGTTGAAACAGAGGGATTCGACCCCGCGGAGAAAGTGCTCGTTGGCGTATTTTTCCCACCGGTCATGCATCCGAGCGTAAAGCCGGTTCCAAGCAGTGTGATTCTCTTCCGAGTACAGCTCGTAGGGCTGATGAATATAAAGGTCCCCCGCGGCTCGCGCCTCCTCGATGAAGGGCGCCTGCGTTGTCGTGAGACCGATTCTTGAGCTGGATTGAGCTTCCACGTTGAACCCCGAAACTGAGAATCTAGGTTACCGCCGTTGAATAGGCGATTGAAATCGGAGTCTCGAGGTTGCGGGGACTGTCAAAAGCAGGAAGCTTTCAGTTACTTTGCCTTTCAAGCCTTTTTGAAAGGATTCAACCGACGTCCACCCGAAGGAGTGGGTTGATCGTCGTAGCCGCCACGCGGCTGAAGAATCCGCTTCGACATTACAAAGGCGACGATTGAAAGAACGATCGGTCCGACCATGCTTATCAAGTGCGCACCGAAAATGGCCCGCTGGTGGTACTTGATCAGAACATATCGGTACATCTCGTCCGTTGCAATTGGCAGGGATCCCTTGACTCCAACGATGAATGCAAGGATGAGTGGAATGTAGAAGCTCCACCACAGCTTTGCCCGGATGCCGTAGTTTCTGTAAGCTTGAACAGTTGCAACAAACAAGAAGATTCCAAAGACCATCAATAGGCCAGGAAGGATGATTATTTGTTTCCACGAATCGGGCAGCATTACAGTTCACTCGCCCAAATTGGGCACGCTTGTTATGTTGGCAAGTTTGATGCCATTCAACGGCTTAGAAAGCCGAATTTGTTCTTGAATCAACGAAAAAAAGACCCGTTCAAGAATTTGAACGGGTGTCGTGATCATAGAATCATCTTCCGCTTACCCCGGCCGGACCTTCTGATCCACCGGACTTAAGCTGCTCGATAAACTTCTTCTTCTCTTCCTCGGACATTTCGCGACCGTTGATGGCCGAAATTTTTTGGTCCATGGACAGAGGGGCCGATTTAAGTTGCTTGAACCACTCTTCATTCGGCTGATTCTTGATTGCCTGATTGGCTTGGTCGGCAGAAGCTACATCAGGACCGCCTTCTGCGCAACCGGCAATGAAAAGGCAACCTAACAACGCCGCACCCAATAATTTCTTCAGCATCTCTTTCTTCCTCCCAGGAGTGACCTCGGAGATTAGATCTCCGAGGTCAATGGTTTCTTATTGAACGGAAGGGTCTCCGTAGGAGAGGCCCCAACCGCGCCAGGTTCGGCTCTCAACGCCGTTCTCCCACTCTTGGAGGGTAGGAACGAGTTGTCGGGTCGGATAGAACTTGGCGTGTCCATCAAGGTGAGCAACGTTGGAACCGTTTCCGAACCAGCCCTTGAAGTTTCCGCCCCAGTAGCTGGCAGAAGAACCACCAAGCGAAGCTCCGTTGCCGCAAATGCCATCAACGCATCCGCCCGGCCAGTAGGTGCCCGCAACTGGGAAGTCAACCCAAACAACAACCTTAGCAACGTTCACGAACGCCGGGTCGGTCATGGAGCGAGGAACCTCGTGCCAGTCACCGTTGGCGCACTGTCGACCACCGTTTTGGATCCAAGCGTTCCATTCGTAGTCGAGCGGCGGGTAGATGTCGTTGTAGAAGTTCGCTTGACCTCGCGTGGAAACACCCAGACCAACGCAAGGGCTCGCCGGGTCGATCATGAAGTTGCCGAACGGGTTGTTACCTTGCTTTCGCTGGTAGGTTCCCTCTCGGAAGCTGGATGCCGGGTTCTTGAAGATGTCTCGGTTCTTTGCATAAGGGAAGATCCGAGCGGCATTGACGTACCAGTGCGGCCAGTTGGTCACAGGCAGCATGTCATCGCTATCCGCGGCATAAATGATGCCTGCGGTATCAATGTTTTTCAGGTTCGAAAGGTCGGCAGTCTTCTTAGCGGCAAGTTTGGCTTGGGCGAAAACCGGGAAGAGGATGGCGGCAAGAATCGCAATAATTGCGATAACTACGAGAAGCTCGATGAGCGTGAACGCGTTGCGTCGATTGATCATTAGTTTATGCTCCGTGCATGTCCCAGACCAAACTTGGGCTGGAAACCAGGCGCGAAACGATGGACGAGCATCGTCGATCGTCGGCCAGGATAATGGCTGTCTTTTGAGAGAGCAAGAATGATGCCTTGCTTTCCACTAAGCGCAAATTTTTGTCGGGTAGCGCGAAGTTTGTGTTTCTTCCCGCTAATAACATCGATAACCTCGCGGCCGACAAGCGGCTGAAGCTCGGTTTGAGAGAAATCTAATTCAACTTCTTGCGAAGTTTCGGATCGGTTGATCACGGTCACAACGGCATCGCTTTTCGTTGAGCGAGCGAAGGCGATTGTGGCCGCGCCGTCGTTGGTAGAAAGGATGGTCGGCTTTCCATGCTGCAGCGCCTCTGAGGACCTCCGAGCAGCAACCAACGTCTTATACAATTTGAGAGTCGGGTTCGAGTCCACCACTAGGTCCCATCGCATTCCCCGGCGATTGTCTGGGTCTTCCCCACCGGACATGCCGATCTCTTCCCCGTAATAAATAGAAGGAACTCCGACCCAGGTGAACTGGACGATTGCCGCTAGGTGGGCTTTGCGGGAGTCTTCGTTGCAGACGGTGAGAAACCGTGTCGTATCGTGGCTGCTCAGAAGGTTAAAGAGATTCCTCGATACCTGCGGCGCATATCGATAGTAGTTCGCCAGTAGTTTGGAGGCGAACATGGAAGCGGGCATCGTTTCCTTGGCAAAGAACTCGATCGAAGCGGTTCTGAAATCGTAGTTCATTGCCGAATCCCACTGATCTCCTCCGAGCCATTGAGAAGCATCGGTCCAAACCTCACCGAGAATCCAAGAATTCGTATTCTCAGCCTTCGCGACTTTTCGGAGAGCCTTCCAGAGAGAAGAATCGACCTCGTTGGCGACGTCCAGACGCATTCCGTCCACGCCACGCTTCAACCAGAACTTGCTGACATCAAGGAGTTCTCTCTGAACATCTGGTTCCGTAACGCGCAACTTCGGCATCGCCGGGAAGTTCGCCCAAGCGTGATAGTTCGGCGGGTTCTGCACCTTGATCGGGAACGAGTGAACCGTGTACCAACTCTTATAAGGACTGGTTTCGCCGTTCTCTCGAAGATCCTTAAACGCAAAGTAGTTCACAGAAGTGTGGTTGAAAGCGAAGTCGAGAACAACCTTCATTGAGTTCGCTTTCAAGCTTTTGACGAGAGAATCGAATTCTAGGTTCGTTCCGAAGTCTGGGGCCACTTTGCGATAGTCGTTGGTATCGTAGCGGTGATTCGAAGGCGACTCAAAAATTGGGTTCAAGTAGAGAGCATTGACACCCAGATCCCGGAGATAACCGAGCTTAGATTGAATGCCGGCAATGTCCCCGCCGAGGCGTGTTCGATAGGTTGGCTTTGCATTCCAGGGCTCGGTTCCGGGCAGATCGTTCGCGGCAGAACCATTTTCAAATCTATCTGGAAACACCTGATAGAACACCGCGGACTCAATCCAGTTGGGCGTCTGGAATACTCCGTAATCCGAACTAAGCGTCACAAACTTAGAATCTGAAAAGCCGCTTTTTCCCCAAGATATCTGTTTGGAACCCAAATCAAGTTCTAGCCGATACGACTTCGTTCTGGATGCGAGAGTCGCCTCGTACCACTCATAAAGATCGTCTGCTGTGATCAGGGCGGCAGGCACACTTCCCTTCTCGGTGACAACATTTACGCCCTTAACATCGTCTTTGCGAACCCGAACACGGACGTGGATACCATCGGTATCCCGAACGACGAAAGGAATGGACTGGCTATGAGCAACGGCCTCTTTAGTTAGTCCTGAATCTGTCCGGGAAACTTCTTTGTCAAACCACTCCGGTGCAACGATAAGAACGGAGTTTGTATTCCCTCCACCATCGGTTTCGTTTTTCGGATTGGTTGGATCCAAGACCCACGTTGAGCCGTCAACGACAAACTTGTATCGATGCGAACCGTAAGGAAGCCGAACTTCTGCAGACCATGTTTTCCCGTCGTCTGATCTCAGCGGCAGATTCTCTCGGTTCCAATCATTAAAGGTCCCAGCAACGGAAACCGTTTTCGCCGGTGAGACAGTTCGGAACACGAACTTATGAAGTCTCGTCTCCGATGCGTTTACCAGCAGAAGAGCTCCCGCAAGCACAAGGTTCACATCGACCTCCCATTTCGAGTCGATGAGCCTCTCGCTTTGAGCTCCACCGGGATAATCATTCGCTTCTCTCGGAACGTCGCCTTGTTTTCAATGGTTCCAAGGAGTCGCCGAACAGCCTCACCAACAATCCGCGAGATGTTCAAGCTAACGCTGCTCAATCCACCTTCTGTGAAGTTGCAGTAGGCCGTATCGTTGAATGAGACGATTCCGAGTTGATCGGGGATGGAAATCTTGAGCTGACGCGCGGCCATCACGGCACCGATCGCCATGTAGTCGTCAAGGACAACAAGGGCATCGGGACGGTTCGGTCCGGAAAGCACTTCTAACGCATGGTTGTACGCTGTCTCCAAACCGAAACCGGCGTGAATGACGTTGATCGGAATTTCCGTATCTTGCGCAGCGGCTACGTACCCACAGATTCGGTCTTCAGAGACGGTAACCCCTCTCGGACCGCCGAGCATTGCAATGCGTCGATATCCTTGCTCGACCAGGTGGCGGGTCGCCAGTTCCCCGGCAAAGACGTTGTCGTTATCAACGGATAAGATGCCAGAGAAGTCCCCCGGGTTTCCGATGAGGACAAACGGGAAATTATCTTCTTGAAGCTTAACAATTCGCTCGTCACGCGCCTCTGATTCAACGAGAATCAAACCATCTACCCGGCGGGTTCGGAGCATCTCGTCGTAAATGGCTTTGTGGCTGGTGCCCTCGGCAACGTGATCGATGCAGAGGTGATAAGGAGTCCCACTCAGTTTGTCGAGAATAGACCCAATAAGATGGGCGAAGAATGGGTCGTCGCCAATGCCACCCTCCGGTCGATTGATCACCAGACCGATCAAGCCGGCTCGTTTACTTCGCAGGGCTCTTGCGCGAACGTCGGGTTTATAGTTCTGCTCACGCATCACCCGCATCACGCGGGATCGGATGACTTCTTCAACTCGAGCATCACCCGCAAGAACCCGCGAAACCGTGGCTTGGCTCACGTCCGCTAATCTCGCTATGTCTCGCTGAGTCACCCTCATTGGCACTCCGAAATTCCTGGAGCTTTCCAAGAATTCGTATTCTTGAAAAGTGTTATACACGAGAATTCGTATTCTTTATCATATTCACGAAATATTCTCGCAAAAAAATCGGGGCATCCCAAAAGGGACACCCCGACTGTCGTGATCGCTAGCGAGTGATCAGAGGTCGTATCGCTTGCTTCCGCCGCCACCGTTGGGGTCTGCGCCGTCCGTGATTCTCTTCACAAACGTTACCAACTCCATTGGGTTGAAGGGCTTGGTCAGATACATGTCAGCCCCGTAGTGATACCCCTCGAAAACGTCCTTATCCTGTGCCTTAGCTGTGAGCATAATGACAGGAAGGTTCTCGGTCTCGGGGTCACGTCGCAGGCTCTTCAGAACCTCAAAGCCGTCCATGTACGGCATCATCACGTCGAGGACACAGCAGTCTGGTTTTTCGGCACGGATCTTCTCCAGACCCTCTTTGCCATCAAACGCAGTAACAACCGTGTACCCGTTGCGCTCGAGGTTGACCTGGATCAATCGCACGATATGTCGCTCGTCGTCACAAACCAGAATCTTTCGCGGCATTCAGTTCTCCTAAGGCTCGATTATAAGCGAAGGAATCGTACCCGAACATATGCGGGCTACGGTTCCATCTCCC
>CAZAVC010000003.1:0-19244 GCA_964488265.1 uncultured Fimbriimonas sp. | reverse complement strand
CGATGATTCGAGCGTTCGTACCGTTATAATCGGCAAACGCATCTACGAGATCGCCCTCTGAGAGCGAGTAGGGGATGTTCCCCACGTATAGAGTTTTTCGGGACATTGTTGCAAGTACCTGATGCAACCGTTCGAGGCAGGTTGCACACGCCTGTTGTCATCGATTCAAAGGCGCGCTGCGTACTTTGCAAGGAGACTCCTTTATTATACGTCCGATTCGAACAAAAAAAGAGAGCCGACCTTGGTCGACTCTCTTTTGAACGTAGATTCAAAGGGAAAGGGGGATCAGTTGGTTTCCTTAAAGGTAAACGGCTTGCCACCCATTGCTGCCAACTTCGACTTCTGATCGCTCGTTAGCATCTTTTGGATTTCAGTGCCAAGCACCTTATTGTTGCCCTCAACCCGAGCCATGATCTCTTGAGGAGTCGTGTTTCCGTCTCTCATGCTGCCCCAGAGCGCTCGGTTCGCTTGCTCAAGCTTCTTATTGAGCTCGTCGATCTTCGAGACCTGATCGGCGGTAAGCCCGACCTCTTTTTGGTATTCAGCAATGGTGAGTGCGCGCTCCTTCATGTACTGAACGTGGAGCTCTTTCAGCCGAACCTTTTGCTCGGGCGTCAAAACATCCATCGTGAGCTTCTCACCCTCGGCCATCATCTTTTGACCTTGAGCCATCATCTCCTCGCGGGACATGCCTGATCCTTGGGCGTTTTGCATCTGCGCCCGGAACTTCTCCATCATCGCCTGCTGGTTCGCCTGGAATTTCGCTTCTTGGTCAGAGCTGATTTTCAGCTCTTCTTTAACGTCTTCGCGGAACAGCAGACCGGCTTTGGAGTTGCCCATCATGCGCATACCCATGCCGCCTTGGCGACCACCACCGCCTCCACCGAAGCCCTGAGCCATCGAAAGAGCGGATAGAGCTGCAAGCCCTATGGCAATAATTGTTCGAGTTAGTTTCATCTTTGATTCCCAATCGCGGTTAGTGTAAGGCTAAAGGGTTAGCGGCCGCCACCTTTCTTGTCGGGTGGGGGGACGGTTCCTTTCTTGTCGTCGCCTTTCTTATCGTCGACCTTCTTGTTGTCCGGTGGGACAATGCTTCCAATCGAGTCTTGGCTCTCTTTACTCAGCTTTTTGACCTGATCGTCCCGAAGTTTTCGAGCCTCGTCTGGGTTGCGCACGATTCTCGGTGTGAGCAATACGATTAGCTCGGTCTGATTACCCGTCTTGCTTCGGCTCTTGAACAGGTTGCCCAAGATCGGAATATCTCCTAGCAGCGGCACCTTGTTGGTGGTTGTTTGAACCGTATTTCGGATGATTCCACCCAAGATGATGGTTTCACCGTCTTTGACGGAGACGATGGTGTCCGCTTCTCGCTGGTTGATGATCGGTGCTTGGAAGTCCGTAAAGCCCTGAAGTTCGTTGGCGGTTTGGTTCACGTCAAGCGCGACCATTCCGTTACTGGTAATTCTGGGCGTCACCGTCAAAACAATTCCCACGTCTTCGAACGCGTAGGTGAAGAGCTGTCCACCGTTGATATCCTGTCGGGTGTTGGTGATGTACGGAACCCGTTGGCTGATATTGATTTGCGCCTGAACGTTGTTCGAGGTGAAGATTCGCGGAGTGGACAAAACCTTGAACTTGCTATTCGTTTGAATCGCATTGATCAAGCTCGTGAAGTTGCCGCCGCTAAGGGTGTAGCGGAATCCGGGAAGAGCACCCGCCGTCGTGCTGGCCGCATTCAAGCCGAATCCGGTGCTACCGTTTCCAACCGAGTTTTGCTCACCAAGCGCGTTTCCGACTCTCCAGCCAAATTCCACGCCGAGTCGCGAGGACTCATCGAGCGATGCTTCGACGATGACGGTCTCAATCATGACCTGGTCAGGAATCTTGTCGAGCTGATTCAAGACGTTCTTGAGCAACTCAACGTTGTCCGGTGTCGTGACGACGATGATCGAGTTCGTGTTGTTGTCCGGGATAGCCGTGATCTGACCCGTGAGGTCTCGCACCGGCACCAGTCGACCGTCAGAGGTTCGAGCGGTTTGCTGTTGCGTTTGCCCTTGGCGGTTCTGCTGCCCTCCGAAAAGCGCTCCAAAGCCTCCACCTTGTGCGACCAACACATTGGTCGCCAGATCGCCGAGTCCATTCTCAGGGTTCTCAAGATCGAGAAGCATAGAGTTCGGGTCCTCGTTCACCTGGGCTCGGTTCTGCGTATTTTGCCGAGGTTGAGCTTGGGTGTTTCGGTTTTGTGCGGGAGTGTTCAGTCGCCCCGTTCCCGTATTTCGGAGTCCTTGCCGTTGACCAAACGCTTGGTTCATTAGGTTCGAGACATCCTCAGCGCGAGCGTTTTCTAGCGGGAACACGAAGGTGGTGTTCTCGATCGGGATGTTCTGGTCGAGTTCCTTGATCACTTCCTCCGTGATCTTCAAGCTCTCTTCGGTCGCAGTAACAACCAAAGAGTTGGATCGTGCTTCGACCGCAACCGTTCCGAAGGAAGCCTGAGCCGAACCGAACCGGAGCGCCTGCTGGAAACGGTCACCCACGTTGGTGTTCGAGTTGGTGATTCCACCTCTACCTCTGGGGGCGTTGTTCGTAAGGACGTTTTGAACGACGGGGGCGATGTCTTGAGCCGACGCGTAGTTGATCTTGAAGACCTTGGTCTTTTGTGGCTGATCGGTTTCCTTATCGATCTGCTTCAGGATGTCGGCAACTTGTCGATGCTCGCTATCCGATGCATTGATGATCACCGAGTTCGAGAAGTCGTCAGAGCTTGCCCGTACGGTAGACGAAGACTGTCCACCACCGAACCCGGTGAATCCGCCGCCTCCGCCAAACCGGTTGTTCTGACCGCCGCCAAATCTTCCGCCTTGACCACCTCGGTTGTTTTGACCGAAGCCGCCGCCCTGTTGGAAGAACTGAGCGAACGGATTCGTTGGCTGCCCTGAGGTAGCAAAAACTTCGTTGATCGTTCGAGCGACCTGGGTTGCGTTGGCGAACTTAATTTGGTAGATCTTGAGCACCGGTTTCGGTTGCTCAAACATTCCCGCCATCATGCTGGGGTCGAAACCACCTCGGCTTCGATCATCACGTTGCTGCTTTTGCCGAATGACCAGAAGACCGCCTTCCTTCACCATCTCGTACTTCTTCAAGTCGAGCGTGGTTTTAAGGATTTGAAATGCCTCGGAAAGGGTGATCGCTCCTGCGCTGGTAAGAGTGATCGGTCCCGTTAGGCTGGGGTCTTTAACAATGGTGATCCCGCTCGTTTTTTGGAACAGAGAAAGGACGGCATCGATGTTAGCGTTGCGGAAATCGAGCTTGATCTTGGTGGTCTTGTTGAACTTGAAGTCATCCCAAGGCTTGTCCGAGGTTTGTCCTCCGCCAAAGTCGAACTGCGCGTAGGTCGAAACGGGGGCGACTAAGACGCCACCGACGACCGCCGCCAGTGCGAGCGATTTGAGTGAGAGTGATTGGTTCAATTTCATGGCTTAACCTCGTCGTCCTCGTCGTCCCCGATTCGCGTTCTGCGCATTCGGGTCCATCATAAATTGTCCGTCAGTTGTCTGATTTTCAGCAAAGACGTTCGTGTTTTGTGTTCGGTTCGGTGCGGGGGTAGGAGCACCTCCGTCCATACCCGTGCCTGAAGCGATCGGCCCTCGAAGAGCTCGACCACCGTTCGGGACGACTACGGGAAGGGGCGCCAGAGAACCGCCGCCTGCATAAGAGGCTGTTGTCGGCAAAGAAATAACCTTTGTCGTGCCTCGACTTTCGACGGTGATCGATTCTTCTCCGATGTCAAAGACGGTTAGGCTTCGCCATTTCTGGTTGAGCCGCAAGAACTCTGTGGCACCCGTTGCGGTGTTTTCGAGTAGAGCCACTCGTCTCCCATCAATTTCAGCGTGTCCCGTGTAAATCCAAGTCGCCTCTCCGCCTGCAAATGCGGCGGGAATTCCGTTCGGCACATCGGACGTGAACGCATTACGCAGGGCAGATTTAGCCACTTCGGGAACGAAGCTGTTCTTTATCGGCGCGGAAATGACTTCAAACTTCGCCTTGTAGTCTTCTTCAATAAAGCCGTCTTTGGACTTCTTCGCGATGCTCGACTTGGGGGTCAGCGTCCTCTTCTTGGGAGGAACCGGCTCTGTTTCAGTTAACTTAAGCCCTACGGCGCCAACAACCACTGCTCCAATAATAATCGGGACGAGTGATGATTTCTTTTGTGTTGCGTTCTTCTCTGCCATTTTTCTGCCGCTAGGTTCAAATTAAAACTATTGTTTTTCGAGTGTCTTTTTCACCGACTCGACGGACTTCTTAGACCCCAATTCCCCTACGTTGGCCGATGCCTTTTTAGTTTCTTCGGGAGCCTTCTTCACGCTTTCTGCGGAGGTCGTTTGGTTCGCCTTGGCTTGTCCTTCCGATTTCGAATCAGCCTTTGCGCTTTCTTGACCCTTCACCGAATCTCCGGTTGTAGACTTGGCATCTGCTCCGGGAGTGTAAGGATCGCGGTAAGCCACCAAGCCGATACTCGCTGTCACGAAGTCGCTTGTTCCTTCTGCCGAAGCTAGCTGAAACGAACTGACCGCCAGTTTTGCATCACTCTCTTCGATGGATTGAACGAACTTCACAACGTTCGGAAAAGACCCGTCAACTGCAATAACGTAAGGCAGCTGTAAAAGGTCGGTGGTTTCAACCGATCTTTGGGGTCGGAAACTAATCAGTTTCACGGAAGCTTTCCCGGTTGCATTGCGAACAATGGACAAAACCTCGCCCGTGATCAAGTCGGGTTTCTCGGTCCACTTGGTTTTCTCGAACACTTGTTCGATCACGGCAATCCGCTCGTTTGCGGTGTCGATTGCGTTCGAGGCTTGTCGAAGCTTCGCCAGCTTCTTGCCCTGAATGCCTTTCGCTGAAGGCGGCTTTACAAAGGCGAGCATCACCAGTGCGCCGACAAGCAGGGCAATTCCGCCAACAAAGAGTCCTGATCCAAGCTGGTCTCGGGGGTCCTTAAAGCTGATCATTTCTTTCGGCTCGCATCGATGACGGGGAGGTTGCCAACGGCAATGGCGGTCACACTGAACTGAACCACGGGTTCAGACTCAATTTCCGCCGAGTTGGCAAACAGCAGTTTTACGTCTCGGATTCTCTTTTGTTCGGCGAGAGCCTTAACAAAGGTGGCGACCGCTTCAGAATCCTTGGCGGTGCCCCGAACGCTGATCATCTTGCCTCGCTCGAGGACAATTCCATTGAGCCAAGCCCCTTCCGGAGTGATTTGGGAAACAATTTTCGCGATATCGCTCAGCCGCTGTGCGGGTTGGAATGCCCGATTCAGTTTTTCTGCTTGAGGGTTGAGCTTGTTCACTTCTGCTTCAACCAACGTCTGAAGTTTCGTCATTCGACTCACCTCGGCGTTTGCTTTCTTCTGCGCCTGTTCAACCTGAGCGGTCTGGTCGTAATACTCGTTTACAGCCAAAGCAAGGGTAACGACGCCCGCAGCAAACACGAGTAAGCCCATTCGTTTGCGCCGTTGACGTCCGCGCTCTTCCCGACCCTCACGAACCGCAGCGGGTTCGAGATCGATTTTTGGATCGGTAGGAACGGTGGTCGCGAGCGGAGCAATGGTTGTTGTCCCGGCCCCCTCGATAACGCCTGTCGAAGCGAAAACGGATGCCGGAGACTCTCCGAAGAGCGCTTGGAGTCGAGCGACTTCGGATCCAACGCTGTGGTTCTCACCCACGGCTCTCGACATCGTGAGCACGCCGTTCTGTATGACGTCCAGGCCGTAACCGCCCGGAAGACGCTCCACAACAATCGCATTCAGCTGATTCCCGGTCGCCTCTTTCGCAAGAGACGCGGTTGGGGTCATGCAGGCGATCTCAAAGCCAAGCTCCTTCGACGATGCCAATACGCTGTTCACCACCTCGTTCCGGGTGGCAAAAACGGTCACCATCCGACCTTCCGCACTGAGCTGATTGGTCCGCTCAAGGTCGTGAGAGAGTTCGGTGGGTGGAACAGGGAAGAGGTCGCCAAGTTTTCCGCGAACGAGGACTGCCGTATCGCCCGCGCTTGCTTCCGGAAGGGCGATCGACCTCACGAAGGTTAACGATCGGCCTAACACGACGTGAATGGTTTTGCCGCGAAGCAAAGCAGGATCGAGTTCTTCGATGCTCCTTGCGGTGGTTCCGGTTGTTACTCCGGGTGCGAAGAACCTCACCGCGCCGCGATCGATTTCAAGAATGCCTTCTATAGTTCGGTTGTTTTTCTTCAATCTCCCTCCTGGAGGATGATCTCGTTGCCGCCTTCAGTCCATCCCCAGCGAGCGGGCATGTCGGAAAAGGGTGGCTCTTGGACGGAAAGAATGCGAACTTGCCCGGCCTCGATCGAAGCAATCGCGACAAGTCGTACTCTGGCGGAACCCGCGTTCCCCTCGACGCGGATTTGAAAGGTGTTGCTAAGGGTGGTAAAGCTGTCTAGGGTGGCCCTAATGAGGGCTTGGTCCGACGAAATGCTCAGGATGTCGCTGAGTAAGGCGAACCCTCCCTGCGATTGTCGGTCAACGATCTGCTGGGCAATTTCCGGCGTGACGTTCGGAATGGCGGAGATTGCATCAAGGGAGGCGGTATTGATGTTCACCCGACCCTCTTGGCGCTCGGTAGCGGAGATAGTTGCCCCGTCGATGATTGCGCGCAAGTTGGTCTGGTTTCCAAGGATGCCCGGCACTTGCAATACGTCACTGAGATTGGTGAACGCTTGGTTCGGGCGATTGTTTCGTAGATCGAGAATCTGCTGGGCGATGTTTTGCGGGATAAGCAATCTATTTGCAATTGCCTGCGCGGTAACCGCTCCTCCGTTGAGATTGATTCGGGCGTCGCCACCAGGACCGTTGACGGAACTGAACGCATCTACGGTTAGGATGGAGGCTAACGGAAGATTCAGTTGCAGGGCGGCGCTGGAAACAGCCTGACCTGCTTGCCCCGAGTTTGCAGATGGAGGGGGGCCATAGAGGGTTGCCGGAGTGAAACCGCGCACCAAAAGGAGTTCATCCAAGCTTTGGAGTCGCCCAAGCCTGGCATTGTAGGGGTTCGTCAAACCGTTGTAATAGGCGTCTTTTGCGCCTTGCGGTCGTTCGGTGACGGTCGCCTCTCTCCAATCCAACAGGGAGTCGATCTGCTCGAAGCTGAGTCCGAGCGTTTGTAACTGTTCTTCGGTCAGGGCGTTCACGTCCAGGAATCCGCAGTTATCCACCACTTGGAGTCGGAAGGAAGACTTCGGAAGGCGGAAAATGTCTGAGCCGTTGTTGCCAAGCAGTGCCCATTCATCCTGATTGGTCATCGTCTCGGGCGGGGTGTCGATGAGCAGTTGCAACTCGGCCATTGCACGCTGAATTCCGGCCTCAGCGGCGAGTTTTGCCCGGCGCTGTTCGAGTTCGCCCAAGTCTTGGCGGACCGCTCCGCGCTGGTTGGCGGCAGCTATCGCAAGTAGGCTCACGACCGCAACCAAAATGGCGAGCGTGAGGACGAAGACAATACCCCTATCCCTTCTCATTCGCCCGTTTCTCCTCCGGTGGTGAAAACAGGGTTCAGCGAAGAAACATCGGAGGATCTCAGCTTCACCGTAAGGACTCGGTCCTGGTCGTCTTGCTCTCGCCTGTAGGTCACTCGAACCGCCGCAGGGAGTCTGGGCTCTTGCTGAGACTGGGTGTTCCACTCGGTTTGCCAAGTCGAACCATCCCAAAACTCAAAGGAAATCGAAGTGATGTCGGGATCGACCAAAGATTCCGTGCCGCCCTGAGTGGGATCGCCATCCGGTGGGGTTTGGAGTCTTACAAACAAGCCCGTGTCGGTGGGCGCATCCGGGAAGGGAGTGAGCGAGAAGGAGACCTCGGTCATGCCCGTCTCCGGCCCATAGGTTGCGTTCATCGACTCGAAATCGAGGTCTTGAGCTAGAAGTTCGTAGGGTAGCCGGGGTCGCATCGCGGTGAACACCAGGCTAGAACCGTCCGAGTTTAGCGACGCGGTTGTCTCGGTAGAAACCGCTCCACCGATGAAATAGCTGTTCGCATCAGTGTTGACCGTCGACAAGTAGGCGTTTTCGATCCAAGATCGAAGCCTGTTCTCGAACTCAATTCCTCGGCGCCGGGTATCGCGCGCCGCCGACTGTCGTTGCGGGTAGGAAAGGGCCGCCAAGAACGCGTTCGATGAGCTGACGATCAGCACCGCGAACAAAACCGCAACGATGATCATTTCGATGAGCGTGATGCCTCGTGATCGTCGTCTAGTGGATCTTCTCTGCCTTGTCACGGGGTGGCTGCTCCCGCGGTTCCGTCGCCAGGAGGAACGAACTGCAATGTATTCAGTTCGTATTCGGGATCATTGGTTCTTCCGCCTACTTTGCGAACGATGAGCCGGATGGCATTTACGTTCTCCACGCCGCTGGGATCCACAATTGTTTCCCATTCGTGGGTGTTATCGCCCTCTTCCGTAAAGTCGCCTGAATCGGAAACGTTGGCGGCTTCGGTCGCCATCAGTTCAGAGAGTTTGGATTCGGCCAGGCGAGCCATGACCTGCATCTCTTGCATCCGCGATTCGGTGCGCCCAAGCGAGCCTTGCGCGGTAACAACCGCCGCGATTCCCACGCCAAGAAGAACCAGCGCCGCAAGCGCCTCTACTAAGGTGAAGCCCTTTCTCGACTGAGGTTTGATGTTCCTCATGGAGTCTGTGCCCCTTGTCGTTGTTCTAAATCGCCTGCGGGCCATTGATCCTGGGCCAGATCAGATTGACCTCGTACCAGTTGGATTCCGCCTTGACGATCGATCACTAGAGTCCGATCGACGTCGCTTTCGCTTAGCTGAATGATCGCTCGCTGAGCCGAACCGTCCGAATAAAACTTGACAATCGTCTCCCCCGTTATCGATTCCTCGTCCACCGTAGCCGATTGAATCTTGATGCTCGCGGCAAGGGTTCTGGTCACCGTTGCCTGCTCGTCGTCTTCGGGTGTGTTTGCGGCCTCTTGAATGCCCGTTGACGAAAGTCCACTTGCGGTTGTGGGCGGTAAGGCAGGGAAGCGCTCTTCGTCTACAACTTCCGGTCGAACAATCACGGTCGAGTTGTTTTCGTCGATGACTAGCTCAAAGGTTCGCCCGGTTTGTCGGGCTTGACCTGACCCTAGTCTTGCCATGGCGATGAGGTCGGAAAGACTGCGGCGCGACTCCTGCGATTGCTGCATGGAGAGTAGCGATGGAACGATGACAGCGGCGAGCATGGCAAGCACGGTCGTCACGACCATCATTTCGATCAACGTGAAGCCCCGGACGCGCTGATTCCTGCCGCTCGGTTGAGCAGCAGGACCATGGGCCAGGGGTTTCACGATTGGGGTCATCTAGGTTTAAGCAGACGCGAGCTTACATATCGCCTTCGCCAATGTCGGCAGCGTCGCCTTCGCCACCCGGAGCACCATCGGCGCCGTAAGACAGAAGCGAGAACGAGTCTCCTCCACTTGCGCCGGGAAACTCATAGGCGTATTCGTTGTTCCAAGGATCGGCGGGCAACTCTTTTTGAAGATACGGTCCCTTCCATCCCTGAACATCTGCCGGAGCCACTCGCAGGGCGGAAAGACCCTCTTCACTCGTTGGGTACCGGTCGCAGTCAATGCGAAACTGCTGAAGAAGGTTGCTGAGCGTAGCGATGTCAGATGCAGCCTTGGCTTTCTTCGCTTCGCCCGTTCGGCCCACAACACGGGGAACGATAAGCGCGGCGAGAACGGCAAGGATGAGGATCACCACGAGCAATTCGATAAGGGTGAAGCCTAGTTTTCTTTGTTTGCGTTGCATAGTGCTTTTTCCTATTTGACCAATTCTTGTGCTTGGAAAATCGGCAGAACGATGGAGAGAACGACGAATCCGACAAAGCCACCCATGACGACCAGAATCGTCGGTTCGGCAATGGAGATGGCTCTTCGAAGAGCGGTATCGACCTCAAAGTCGAGCGAGTTCGAAACTCGACCGAGCATTCGCGGGATATCGCCCGTTTCCTCGCCAATGGCGACCATGTGCGTGAGAACCGGAGGGAACGCCCCAGTGTCGCGCATGGAGTCGGCAATACCTCTTCCTTCTCGAACCTCTTCTTGAACCTTGAGTGCGTTCTTCTTGAAGACCAGATTTCCGGCAGCGGTACCTGCCAATTGAAGGGCGTCGAGGATGGGGACACCGCCGTATACCAGCGTTCCCAGAACCCGAGCGAACCGTGAAATAGTTGATTTTTGAACGATAGGACCCGCAATCGGTAGCCGCATCAACATGGCATCGCGCATCTCGGCTCCGGCAGGTGTTGCCACCCAAAGGCGGTAGAGAACGAAAGCTCCAACGATGCCCCCGGCGACTATCATCCACTGTTGAGTGAGGAAGTCTGTGGTGGTGAGAAGAATCTGTGTCGTGACCGGAAGGTCCTTACCGAGGTCTTTAAAGACTCCGGACATTCGTGGCACAACGAAGGTGAGAAGAAAGATGACGACGCCAACCGAGGTGAGCGAGAGGATTCCCGGATAAATCAGCGCCGAGATCACCTGGCTTTTCCGGGCCACTTCCTTCTCAAGAACTTCCGCAAGCTTTTCGGCGACATCTCCGAACTGACCGGACTGTTCACCCGCTTTCAGCGTGGAGGTAAAAATCTCTGGGAAGAGCTTCGGGTACTTGCCCAACGCGTCACTGACCTGCGCGCCTCCTTTGACATCTTCTAGAGCCGCCTCGGCGACCATCGTCAAAGACTCGTTCTCCGATTGTTCGGCAACGACCTGTAGGGCGCGGTCGAGCGGTAGACCTGCGAGGGCAAGGTCGGCAAGACGTCGTGTGAAGAGGGCTACGTCCGACTTGCTCGGTTTGCCTTTTCGCTTCTTCTCCACCCCGCCCTTTTGGGCGAAGGCGGCGTTCCCCTTCTGGGCATGAATGTCCAGAACGAATCGCCCGTCCGACTCGAGCAGAACCTTTGCGGCTTCGATGGTTGCCGCTTCGGTGACGCCCGAAGTCTTACGACCGCTTGGATCGAGCAGAGTGTAGGCAAAAGTTGCCAATTAGAATTCCTCCCGCTGAATCACACGCAACACTTCTTGTGCGGTGGTTCGGCCCTCCATCACCGCTCGCTTACCATCGCCGAGCAGGGTTCGCATTCCGAATTCGCGAACGGCGTAGCCTTTCAGTTCGTTACTGGAGGCTCGATCGACGACCATCTTCTTGATGTGATCGTCCACGACGAACAGTTCGTACACGCCAACCCGACCCTTGAATCCGGAGCCTTGGCATTTCTCGCAACCTTTGCCTCGGAGGAACTTGGTGGTCTTAGCCTCTTCTTCGCTAAAGCCGATCGCCTGAATATGCTCCCAGGCGGGTTCGTACTCCACGCGGCAGTTCGAACAGTTTCGTCGAATAAGTCGTTGTGCAACAACACCAATCAGGGACGATGCAACCAGGAACGGCTCGACACCCATGTCTAGCAGTCGGGTGATTGCACCGGGAGCGTCGTTCGTGTGGAGCGTCGAGAAGACCAAGTGACCCGTGAGTGCCGCATGAATGGCGATTTCTGCCGTTTCATGGTCTCGGATTTCACCGACCATGACCACGTCGGGATCTTGTCGAACAATGCTACGCAGTCCAGCGGCGAAGGTGAGACCAATATTGGGGCGGACCTGGATTTGTCCGATTCCGGAAACCTGATACTCAACCGGGTCTTCAACGGTGAGGATGTTCGTGTGGGGCGACCAAATCTCTTGAAGGGATGCGTACAGAGTGGTGGATTTACCTGCACCCGTGGGACCCGTTACCAGAACGATTCCGTAGGGTTGCGAAATGACGCGGCGGTATCGCTCCAACAGGTCTGGCGCAAGGCCTAACTCTTCGAGGCCGAGCATTGCGGTGCCTTTGTCGAGGATCCGCATAACGGCACGTTCGCCAAAGACGGTCGGGAGAATTGAAACCCGAACGTCGATCTGTCGACCTGCGATGGTGATCTTGATCCGACCGTCTTGAGGAAGTCGCCGTTCGGCGATGTTCATTTCGCCCAGAATTTTTAAGCGCGAGATCAAAGCCGCGTGCATCCGCTTCGGCGGTCGAAGCATCTCGCCTAGCATGCCGTCTATTCGGTAGCGGACCTTGACTTCTTTCTCGTAAGGCTCGATGTGAATGTCCGAAGCACCGTCTCGAACAGCTTGGGCGAACATGAGGTTGACCATCTGGACAACCGCCGTTTCCGAAGCCATTTTGGTGAGGTCGGCAAGGTCGGTGTTCTCGTTGACATCGGTGGTTTGCTCGGCGTCTTGCGAACCGGGCAACTGACTTAGGATTCGCTCCAGGAAGACTTCTTCAATCTTCTCCCGCAGCATGGCCGGGTCCGCCATCATTGGGACGATGTCCATCTGAAGGAGTACGCCGAGGTCGTCGATAGCGGGTAGAGAAGAGACCGAACCGATCGCAACGACGAGAGAGTCGCCTTCTCGACGCAGAGGGAGCACCTGATTCTTGAGGGCGTACTCACCAGGAACCAAGTTCGCCAACTCCGGATCGGGTTTTGACACCTCCAAATTCACGCTTTCATACAGCGGACTGTTCATTGAGGTGTCGCTATTCGCCGGAATCGAACTCATGGTTTCCTTTCAGTCTCTGATCTAACTTGAAAACGAGTATCGAGTTGGATCGTCAGGACTAGACGGACAGAGTCGCTTAATGTTCGCTGCGCAATCGCAACTTACGTGCAGTTGAACGCCTCCGTGCTAGGAGTGCCTGTCCAAACGGCTTGAATGCTTCTTTGCCCCTCAATGAATGTTTACCGCTGAAGTCATTCTCTTCATGCGGATTTCATTCAATATCCCCGCGAAAGGTTACGCAAAAGGCTCGGAGGTTGTTCCTTGAAACGTCGGGAGGCGAACCTGTTTTCACGGGGCACGGTGCCTAGTTGGTTCTTTATCGTTCAATCATGCAGGTCGGCGACGTTTACGACCCCGGAAGCGACTCCAGTCGGTCATAATTCGGGTGACCATGGGAGCGGTCATTCTCGATTCAGGAGACATGCGCAGAACTCTAGGCCGAATGGCGCATGAGATTCTGGAAGATAACCAAGGAGCCAACGATCTTGTCGTTGTTGGCATCATGCGAAGGGGCTGGCCCATTGCCAAGCGCCTTGCGTTTTTGATGACTCAAATTGAGGGGACGACCATTCCTTGCGGCAAACTCGACCCGCGTGCTTTCCGCGACGATAAGCCCGCTATCACCGGAGACGATTCGGAGATTCCTTTCGAGCTAAGCGGCAAGCAGGTGATTTTGGTGGACGAGGTCATCTTCACGGGTCGCACCACTCGAGCCGCTCTTGACGCTTTGATGCGCCACGGTCGACCGTCGCAGGTGAAGCTCGCCGTGCTCGTGGATCGGGGACACCGAGAACTGCCGATTCAGCCCAACTACTGCGGTCGAACCATTCCCACTGAAAAAAGCGATCGCATAATTGTTCGGGTGAACGAATACGATGGAGAGGATGCCGTGGTCCTCACTGCCGGAGAGGAAGCTTAAGCCAAAATGTCGAGAAACCTTATCGCCATAAGAACCCTTGAGAATGACGAGATCAATCATCTCATCTCGCTGGGGGCGGATTTCAAGAGTCGAATTCGAGCAGGCGAAGCGGTTCCTCGCCTCGATCGCAAAGTGATCGGGATGCTCTTTTTTGAGAACTCCACTCGCACCCGGGTGAGTTTTGAGCAGGCAGCGTTCTACCTTGGGATGCGCTCGTCGAACTTTTCGACCTCTTCGTCAAGCATGACGAAGGGTGAAACTCTCAAGGACACGATCTTGACGCTTCGTTACGAGAGGTTGGACGGATTGGTCATGCGACACCGAGCATCCGGCGCGCCGGTTCTTGCTGCTCGGCACTTCGGAGGTCCGGTTCTCAACGCGGGCGATGGTCAACACGAACATCCCACCCAGGCGCTTGCGGATGCCCTCACGATCATTGAATCGAAGGGCAAGATTGAGGGGCTAACCGTTGCGATTGTTGGCGATGTCGAGCACAGCCGAGTCGCTCGCTCCAACGCTTGGTTGCTGGACAAACTTGGCGCCGATGTGCGGTTGGTGGGTCCTAAAACCCTCATCCCGACTCGAACGGCCCGCCTCCCAGGCACGTTCTACTACGATCTTGAAGAGGGGATCGACCAAGCCGACGTGATCATCACCCTGCGACTCCAAAAGGAGCGAATGAAAGAGGGCATGGTGAGCTCGGCTGGGGAATACGCTTCGATGTACCAGGTCAACTCCGAATCGCTCCGGTTCGCGAAGCGAGACTGCATCGTCATGCACCCGGGACCGATCAACCGAGGCATTGAACTCGACGACTACACCGCAGATGGTTCTCACTCCGTGATCCATCACCAAATTGAGAACGGAGTCTTTGTGCGAATGGCTGCCATCTACCACTGTTTCGGCGGAGGGGAAGCGTGAGATCGCTCCTCCGCAACGGTCGAATCCTCGACCCGTCCCAGAATCTCGACATCATTGGATCGGTACTCATTGAAGACGATCAGGTGATCGAGGTCGGGGAAAACGTCGATCAATCGCACCTGGACGAGGTTTACGATTGCACCGGGCTTTGGATTTGTCCGGGACTGGTAGACCCTCACGTCCACCTGCGTGAGCCGGGTGACGAGCACAAGGAAACGATCATCACTGGAACTCAGGCAGCGGCGGCGGGTGGCTACACGACCATCTGTTGCATGCCCAATACCAACCCACCGTTGGACAACCCGGCACTCGTTGACTTTATCTTGGACCGAGCGGCGAGCCCGGAAGCGGGCGGAGTGTTCGTGGCCCCGGTTGGCGCGCTCACCAAAGGTCTGGAAGGCACCGAACTGACCAACCTGTCCGCGATGAAGCGAGCTGGAATCGTAGCCGCGAGCGACGAAGGATTTCCGATTCAGAACTCGCTGATGATGTCCCGCGCGATGGAGATGTGCAAGCAGCTCGACATCCCGATCATGGCCCACTGCGATGACCTTGGTCTTAGCAAGGGTGGCACCATGAACGACGGCGCGATGAGCGCTATGCTCGGACTGAAAGGCATTCCGCGAACCGCTGAGGAGATCGCGACGATGCGAAACTGCATCCTGTCGCTGGATATCGGCTGTCCGACCCACATCATGCGAGTGAGCAGTTGGGGCGCGGTAGAGATGATTCGCTTGGTGAAGTCACTCGGGGCTCCTGTTACCTGCGAAGTCACCCCGATGCACTTTGTCTTTACCGAAGACAACATTGGCGAATTCGACACTCGGTTTAAGATTACGCCCCCTTTGAGAACGAAGATCGACATCGAGCTACTCGTTCAAGGACTTCAAGACGGCACGATCGACTGCATCGCGAGCGATCACTCGCCGCACGCGTCGCATGAAGTGGACGTCCCGTTCGAGGATGCACCCTTCGGAGCCGCTACCCTCGAGTGCACCCTTGGGGCTGCGCTCACCTACCTCACCCATCGAGGAGTGCTGACACCCCTTGAGACGATTCGCAAAATGAGCACGAATCCAGCCATGATTCTTGGGCTGGATGCTGGGACTTTGCGCCCCGGGGAAACACCCGTGGCCCAAATAACCGTAGTAGATCCGGAGATCGAATGGACTTTCGACAGGCACAAAACGTTCAGCAAGAGCAAGAATACGCCGTTCCACAGAATGGAGTTCAAGGGCAAATGCATGCTTACTTTCTGCGGCAGCGAGGTTTATCGAGACGCCCTCTTCAACGAAGAGCGGTACAGCATTCTGGTTTAGTCCTTCTCGCGGGATTGATGTTCGGGTGCGGCATTTATGCCGACCCGAACGATATCAAGACTGCGATAGCCCCGGATCGAGTAGAGATTGCTAGGAATCTCCTGCAATCGACAAGCGAGATTCTTGATTACCAAGTCCAGAAGAAGAAGCTTTCGGACGAGCAACGGCTCTCGCTCATTGCAGAAGAGGCCGAGCGGCTTCTTACGTTTGTGGATCAGGATCAAGTGATCCCGGCGGATAAATGGAAGTACGCCGAATTGTTGCGCGCAACGGGAAGGTTCGAATCCGCGATTCCTGTGTATGAAGAGGCAGTGAAGAAGGCTCCCAATTGGGATCGCAGAGTCAACGACTCCCTACGGTTGGCTCAATGCTACGCCAAGGCGGGCAAGGTGAAAGAGGCAATCGCCCTTGCCCGGACCACGCTGACGGCCCCTGACACAGACACCGCTCCCATTCTTCCGGCGACGTTGTACGAACTGGTCCCATCTGCCGAAGGAAAGGGCATGGATAAAGAGCTTGGGAAACTTCTCGTTGATGCGATTGCCGCTCACCGAAGGACCAAGGTCGATATGAACACCGACGCCGGAAAGGGCTTTGTGGTGGCAGGTCGATTTCACATCAATCGCGCTCAACAAAAGGCGATGGTGCTCCTCGGACAATCGATCCAACTGTAGAGAACGATCCAATGGTGAAGCGAGGCTTAGCCTCGCTTCACCGAGAACGTCTTTTCGATCGGCGCGATCTTGATGGATTCCAAAATCCGATTCTCGCCGTCCACTTTCAGGGACTTGACGTCTCCGTACAGAACGAACTTAAGATCGAACTTGCCGAGCGACTCGTTCAGCCACTCCGAGGCAATCGCCACGTGCCCTGAAACCGCTGCGACCGTAAGCTTCACCTTCGACTCTTGCCCTTCTTTGTATCCAAAGCCAAGACCGTCGTCGACGGTGTACACATACTCTGACTGCACCGACTTTTCGTCCAAGAAGACGTGAAACTCGACCTGTTTCAGGTCGATGGTTCCGTCTGTTGGGACCTCCGTCGCCATCGGTAAGACTGCTCCAGATCGGATGAAGATGGGAGTGCCTTGTCGAGATCGGAACGCCGCCAGTTTCTGCTCGCTCACCCAGGTTCCTTGCGATAGGTCGAACCATGGTCGCCTACCCGGAAGCCGTACGGCTCGCTTCATTTCAGCGGAGACAAATGGGGCTTGCAGGATGGAAGGACCGATCAAGAACTGATCGTCGAGGGTCTCATTCGGCTTGCCGGGGAACTCGTACATCACCGGTCGCAGAATTGGATCGCCCGTTTCTTCGTGTTGGATGAACTCGTTGTACAAGTAGGGCAGCAGGGTGTATCGCAATCGGATGTACTTCCGCAGGATCAGCATCACCGACTTCGGGAAGTAGAAAGGCTCTTGCCGCCGGCAATCCTTTTTGCTGTGGTTTCGGCAGAACGGGAAGAGGAAGGCGAGCTTCATCCAGTCCAGCATCAAAGCATCCGAGACGTCGTTTCCGAATCCACCGACGTCCATCCCGTTGAACGGCTGACCGCTGATGGAAAGTCCGAGTGCGCAGGGGATGGAGTTAGCAAGATAGAAGTAGTTGGAAAGGTTATCACCCGCCCAAATCGCAGCGAATCGAGAAGATCCAAAGAAGCCGGACCGGGAAAGGATGAACGGGCGTTCTTCCGGATTGGCAGCCAGGAACCCGTCGAAGGTCGCCATCTGCATGCCTAGCGCGTACTGGTTTCGATGAGCGAAGTGGGGTTCGGTTCCGTCCTTGAAGAGCATGTGTTTGGGTTCGACCGGTCCCGTAGAGGGGTCGTTCATATCCACCCAACATGCGCCAAATCCGCTGAGTCGGAATTCCTTGGCGTACTCCTTCCACCACTCTCGCACCCTGCCAAGGGTGAAGTCTGGGAAAACGGTCTCGCCGGGCCAAACCAGGCCCACAAACGGGCGACCTTCCGGCGTTAAGCAGAAGGCATGCTTGGCGACGCCGTCGTCAAAAACTGCGTAACCCGGGTCGCGCTTCACGCCGGGGTCGATGATCGGCACGATACGCCGACCCGATTCCGCCAGCTTTTGTGCGCAAGAGTGAACGCCGTTCGGGAATGCTCCGGGTTTGAGCGTGAAGATCCTGAAGTCGTCCATGTAGTCCAGGTCCATCCACAGACCGGAGCAGGGAATATCGTTCTCGGTGAAAAGTCGGTCGATCTCGAGCAGGTCTGCTTCTCCGCGATACCCCCAGCGAGACTGTTGGTAACCAAGCGACCAAAGCGGCGGTCGGGGAGTTTTGCCCACGAGCGACTGCATCTTGCGAGTGACATCGGCGAGAGTCGGTCCTTCGATCACCCAGAGGTTCGGCTGACCGCCCTCGTTACCCATGAGAAGGAACGGATCTGTCCTTTGCCATTCCACAAACACTCGCGACTCGTCCACGCCGGGGGTCTCTATGAAGGCGGGGAACGGGTTGTGGAGCAGCAGTCCGAAGAACGATTCGCCCACCTTCACCGCAAGGTAGGGCGCGGTGTAGTAGGGAGGGTCGGTCGGATGCTCTTCCCATTGGCCGAAGTGGAAGTCGCTCCAAACGTCGGTGTTGTAAAACTTACTTCGAAGACCGCTGCGCTCCTGACTCTCGAAGTACTTCTCGCCCATCCCAAAGAATCGCGCATCTTCCGGCACCTCAAAAGCAAACATGGAGGTCTGCTCGCACACACCGAACCGACCGACAAGGGCCGATTCCAGTCCGGAAAAAGCGAGCGAAAAGTGACCTTCTTCGTGGAAAGTAAGGGGGCCTTCAGCCGCGTTGGCCGGGGGAATGAGATCGAGTAGGCATCCGTTCTCCAACCGGTCTTCATCAAAAATCTGGAGGTGGCTGATTCCGCCTTCGAAGTGTCGGAGGCGCAACTGGAAGGCACGTTTTCCGCACTGAAGGGTTAGCTGGTCGGCTCTTTCAGCGAACGTCATGTTCGCTCGGTGCGGAAACTTGGTGAAGAACATTCCGTTCCATTGTGGCTTATTCGCAAAACGAACCACGGTGATGAACTGGATTGGAAGCAAGAATAGGACGCTCAGTCCAACTGAGTAAAACGGAGATTCGTCGCCACATTCTTGGGTAAGACTTAAAACGTTTCGGCGAGAAGGGAAATGAGAGTTTGCTTTTGCATCATCCCCGCTCTTCTGGTCGCTACCGCTGGGGCCGCTTCTCTAAACAATCGTTTCACCGCGGAGCTCAGGTTTCCGGATGAGGAACGATTCCGGGTCGATAAAATAGCTTTTGACCCCTGGCGACTCACCGAACGGACCGACGATTCTGAGGAATTTGTCGCCAAGTTTCCTTCGGCCTACTCCTCTGGGGTGCCGGTGAATGACACAGTTACCCTTCGAGTAGTTCTGCCGAGAGCTGTCGCCAGACCCGTGCCCGTCGTCCTCATCCTTCACTACTGGGGAGCGAAAGACCACC
>CAZAVC010000002.1:0-24043 GCA_964488265.1 uncultured Fimbriimonas sp. | reverse complement strand
ACCGGAACCGGTAGAGACGCCCCGAATGTTTCATCCAGATACCAGATAGGAATCAAACATGAAGAAACAAGTTCTCGTTGGATTGGGTACCGCAACCGTTGTCACGCTTGGCGTTTTTGGAGGAATCCGATTGGATCGATACCTTCAACAACAGGCCGACCTCGCGGTGATCTCCAAGCGAACTACCGTAGAAGGACTCCCTGCATCATTCGAACCCGCCCCGCTCCCGGCAGGTGCGGTCGACTTTCGAGCAGCCGCCAAGAAGGTAATGCCGTCGGTCGTCAGTGTCGATAAATTGGCTCGTCAGCGCGATATGTTCACGGGTCAGGCGCAAGACGTCGAAGCCGGAACGGGATCGGGAGTGATTATCAGTAATACCGGCCTCATCGTCACCAACAACCACGTCGTCAGCGAAGGCGGCATGCGCGGGGCAAGAGAGGGCAAGGTGCGAGTGCGGCTCCAAGATAAGCGCACGTTCGAAGCGAAGGTGTTAGGCACGGACGAAAGGTCCGATATCGCCGTGCTCAAGATCGATGCCCCCAACCTTCAACCCATCGAACTGGGTCGAAGCGGTGGCTTAGAAGTTGGTCAGTGGGTCATGGCAATTGGCAATCCGCTTGGGTTCGATAACACCCTATCGGTTGGCGTGATCTCGTCGCTCAAGCGAAATCTTCCCGTTGGAATCCAAGGTTTGGTCGATGGAATTCAGACGGATGCCGCGATCAACCCTGGCAACTCAGGAGGAGCGCTCTGTGACTCCCAAGGAAAGCTGATCGGGATCAATACCGCCATCGCTTCAAACACGGGCACAAGCGTCGGGATCGGTTTTGCCGTTCCCATAGACCGAGTGAATCGAGTGGTTCAAGACATCGTCAAGTTCGGTTATGCAAAGTACGCCGGACTGGGCGTGAGCTACAACCCGCGGTGGGTCGGACTCCTTGCGGACCCCTATTTCAGAGGTCAAGTGGGTGAGTTCCACGAGACGGAGTCGGTACCCGATCATGGAATCGTGTTGGACACCGTCGGAGGACCGCTCAAAACGGCAGGCGCAAAACGGTACGACATCCTCCTTGAAATCGAAGGTGAGAAAATCGAGTCGACCTTCGACATGAACAAGGCTCTTCTCACGCGAAAACCCGGCGATAAGGTGAAGGTCAAGTTCTGGAGCAAGGGAAAAACCCAAGAGGCCAGCGTCGCTTTGGTCGAAATTCAGCCGGAGGCTTAACCCTCGCCGTGGGCGTTACCTCCCACATCGGTTAAATTCGATAACGAAAACAACAAACATTGCCCCTTCTCAGGAATCGGCAACGTAAATAAAATTGAGGCTCGGGCTGCCGAATCGGAAGTCCGAGCCATTTTTAGTTCTCCCTACACGACCATGTCGACTTATTCCGAGGGGCTAGAGGAATTTCTCACTGTCCTGCCTCAAATCGTTCGTCAACGTATCGAAGCCTCTAGTCGCCCTGAAAAGCTGATTGAAGTCGTCCTCGACTACGGTCGCCCTGCAGAGGCACGATTTCTAGACGGGGTGGAGCGCTATCCGGACCTGATGGTCTCGGAACTCGATATCGACTACGTTTCCAAGTCGCTTGGAGAGTTCGGTACCGACAACCGCGCAGGCATCGAGCGCACCCTGCACCGAATTTCGGCGATCCGTAACCGGCACAGCAAAATCGTGGGTCTCACCTGCCGAGTCGGTCGAGCAATGGAAGGCACGATCGACATGATCGACGACATCGTCCGGTCCGGTCAGTCCATCCTGATGCTTGGTCGGCCCGGAGTTGGCAAGACCACGAAACTGCGTGAGGTTGCCCGAGTCCTTAGCGACGAGGTCGGGAAGCGAGTTGTTATTGTCGACACTTCGAACGAGATTGCAGGAGACGGAGACGTTCCGCATCCGGGCATCGGTTACGCCCGAAGAATGCAGGTGAGAATCGCCGCCGAACAACACAACGTGATGATCGAAGCGGTGGAGAACCACATGCCGGAAGTGATCGTCATCGATGAGATCGGTAACGAAGCCGAGGCGCAAGCGGCTCGAACCATCGCCGAGCGGGGTGTTCAACTCGTCGCGACTGCCCACGGGCAATCGCTAGAGAACCTGATGCTCAACCCCTCGTTGGCAGACCTCATCGGCGGCATTCAGGCGGTCACCCTTTCCGACGCTGAGGCTCAACGCCGTGGAACGCAGAAAACCGTTCTTGAGCGCAAAGCTCCTCCGACCTTCGACGTCGTGATTGAACTCCTCGATTACGATCGACTGGCGGTGCACAACAACGTTCAGAAGACGGTGGACATGATCTTGCGAGGAGTTCCGCCGCGACCAGAAATCCGTGTTCGAACCGGAGAAGGGCAGTTCGACGTGGTTCAGAACGAGCAGACGGCAGAGATTGCCGACCCCTCCTTCAACCAGCGATTCCCCGCCCTTGCACGGAACGGTCAGCGGGAGGACCGACCCGTTCGCGAACCCAAGACGGCGCCAAAACCCGAAGAAGCGGTTGCGCTCAAGGAATCGAGCCTTTTTCTCCGGATCTACCCGTACGGAATCGCCCGAACTCGCCTGGAGCGCGCGATTCGTGAGAAGCGAGCCGCCGCCATTGTGACCACCGATATGGAACAAGCGGATGCGGTGATGGCGATCCGGTCGACCTACCAAAACAAGCCGAAGAAGATTCGCGAACTTGCCGGAAAGCAGGTGAGAACCGTGGTCGTCCGTTCGAACACGTTCTCCAACATCGCAACTGCCCTCGACGAACTATTGAAGGCGAATCCGGCGCCTCAGCAAAGTGCGGTCGATGATAAGGCTCTGGTGGAGGTTCAGGCAGGAATCGAAACCGTCCTGCAGTCTGGCAAGCCGTACGAACTTGGTCCTCAAAGCGCCTCGGTTCGAAAAATGCAGCTCCAAATGATCGAGTCTCGAAGACTGGCAAGCGAAGCGATCGGCGAAGACCCAAACCGTAGAGTTCGGATTCTCCCCACGAAACTGGCCTAAATCAAAATCGGGGAGGGTTCCACCTCCCCGATTCTTACACCTCTCAGCGTTATCGCCCGAGAGCGGCCTTGAGATTCTTAAGGCAGACTTCCACCGACTCAAGCGGAGTGCGAGACCCGTACTGCTCTTGTTCAATGACAACAAACTCGGACCCAGCAGTGTCGAGACCAGCCAAGACCTTGTCAAGCGGAACTTGGCCCTCGCCAAGCGGAGTTCCGTCAAACGGGTACTCCTTCAGGTGAACGGTTAAGCCCCGACCGGGGAAGTCCAACAGCGGCTGAACAGGGTCGCTTCCACCGTGTAGTGCGTTGGCGGTATCGAACTGCAGAAGGAAGGTCGATGGCGTGTTCTCGGCCAGGATGTACCAAGTGCTCCTACCGTCGTCCAGAGGCTTCATGTCAGCATCGTGCGCGTGGAAACCAAGGCGGAATCCGGCCGCTTCCACCTTTTCGGTGAGTTTGGTCAGGCGCTCTGCGGTTTGCAGGGTTGCATCCGCGGTGCTATGAAGCTCAAGGGGCAGCCACGGGATGATGATGTTCTTCGTCCCCAGGGCGGCGTGGGTGGCAAAGGTCTCCTCGATCGTGTTCTCTTCAAGAAGATTGATGCCCGTGTGGGTACCCGAACAGATTAGTCCAGCATCGTCCAGAACGGATCGAAGTTCGGTTGCCGCATGTCCGTGGTAGCCCGCAAACTCGACCGCTTCGTAGCCCATCTCGGCAACCTTTCGTAAGATTCCCGGGAAGTCCTTTGGAGCGTCGTCGCGCAAAGAATAGAGTTGGAGTGAAATCGGCCTGTGACCCATAACGAGCCGAGATTACACCCTTGAACAACCTATTCCATTCGGAAGAATGTCGTGATTTGGCCTTACGGCAAATTAAGCGACCGACTGCTCTTCGTCGGCCAGTCGTCGAGCTTGTTCGTCGGCAACCAGAGCCTTGAGCATCTCTTCAATATCGCCGTCCATGAACGAGGTCAAGTTGTGCGAATCCATCTTGATTCGGTGGTCGGTGATTCGAGATTGAGGGAAGTTGTAGGTGCGAATCTTTTCGCTACGGTCGCCCGATCCTATCTGCCCTTTCCGAAGCCCAGAGCGCTCGCTAGCCAAACGTTCTTGCTCCATTTGGAACAGCTTCGCCTTTAAAACCGTCATCGCTTTCAACTTGTTTTGAGCTTGGGACCGCTCGTCTTGGCAGGTGCTCACAAGCCCGGTCGGCTTATGGATGATCCGAATGGCGGTTTCGTTCTTTTGCATGTGTTGACCACCCGCAGAAGATGAGCAAAAGGTCGAGATTTCCAAGTCCTTATCGTTGATCTGGACATCCACATCCTCTGCTTCGGGCAGAACGGCAACCGTCACCGTAGAGGTGTGAACTCGTCCCTGGCTTTCGGTGGCGGGAACTCGCTGAACGCGGTGAACGCCGCTCTCGTGCTTCAGCATGGAGTAAGCCCCGTGGGCGTCGATTTTGAAGATGACTCGGTCGAGTCCACCGATACCGCTCTCTTCGTGGTCGATCATCTCGGTTTTCCACCGAGCTCGCTCGCAGAAGCGAAGATACATTCGAAGCAGTTCAGCCGCAAAAAGGGCCGCCTCCGCTCCACCCGCGGCGGGTCGTATTTCGACAATCACGGGCTTACTGTCGGCTGGATCTTTCGGCACGAGCATTTTCTTGAGCTCGATCTCAAGCTCATCACGCTTAGCAGTGAGGCCGGGAATCTCGTCTTGAGCCAGTTCGCGAAGCTCGGGGTCGTCGAGCATTTCCTTTGCTTGAGCTAGATCGTCAAGGGTCTTGCGGTATTCGCGAGTCGCAAGCACAACAGGCTCAAGCTCGGCGCGAAGGCGACCAAGCCTCTGAAGCTCCTTAGGGTCAGAGACGATGTCAGGATCGTTATAGGCGGCATCCACCCCGTCGAACCTACGTTCGATCTCGAGCAACTTCTCAAGCATGTGTTCCTAAGTTTACCGACGCCCGAACAATCCTATCTGTTCGAACTTAGGCAGCAGGGATTTCAGGGTGATACACCTGAACCTGCGCACGACCCCATGCCTTCGCTTCGTACAAGGCCGCATCGGCTTCGCTGAGAACGTCAAAGAACGAAAGGTGATCGTTCCGAACTTCGCAAACGCCGATCGAAACGGTGATGGTCTCTTCCGGAATGATGTCGCTGAGGTCGGTGCTCTCAACACCTTCCAGGATTCGAGACGCGACCCGGGTAGCTGTGCCGACGTTCGCAGTGGGAAGCAGGACGCCGAATTCCTCGCCGCCCAGCCTGCCCATCATGTCTGTCCCTCGAAGCTTTTCGTTGATGGACTTTGCGACGCGTCGCAGCACCTCGTCACCCACCGGGTGACCATAGGTCTCATTAATGCGCTTCAGGTGATCGACATCGATCATGAGAACGCTGAAGGTCGTGTCCAGGTGAACAAATCGTTCGAACTCCAGCATTGCTTCATTCACAAACTGGCGCCGGTTATAGATTCCGGTCAGTTCATCCAGAGAAGACAGCGTGACCAGTTGCCTTTGGAGCTTCTCCTTCTGAGCCATCACTTGTCGAAGCTCTTGGTTAACGGTAGCAATCTCAACCGATCTTCGCCGCTCCAGTTCCGCCTCAGCTCGCAGGATCTCCATTTCTCTGATCTCGTTCAGCGTGCGTGCTGCCTCCTGAGACCGTTCCGCGAACCACTGTTCCGACTCCGAACGCCAAGCATCGAGAACCTTATAAGCCTCTTCGAAGTTGCCGGTAGCGGCCAGAGATCGCCCAAGGTACTGCTTGAATCGCAGAGCATCCGCAACTCGATCCTCTGCATAAGCCTGCTCGACCTTCCGCCGACTAAGCCTAACTGCACGAGGAGAATCTCCGCTCGCAAGGTAGTAGCGAATCCTTGTGAGTTGAAGGCGAGCGGACAGCCGTTCTCCAATTCGTCGACTTCCCGCCGTCATCGCTCCGATGAGATTCGATCGACTAGAAGCCAAATCTCCGGTCGCGATCTGGGTCGCGGCTAGTGCCGTCAAGACCGCCTGCCGGACGGACCACGGCGTGTCGACGGTGAGGAGAGTCGCTAGCTTTTGGGCTCGCTGAAGAGCGTCTTCGTATCGATTCAGATGCAACAAGGCGTTTACATAGCCCGCTTCGGCAAGAATCCTTATCTCAGGAAAGCCGTGCGTCTCCGACCATTCGGTTGCGAGATCGTAGTGACTCAGCGCCTTGGAAAAGTCGCGACGATCGTCAGAGCTTTCGCCCATGCGAAGCATAGCAATGGCGCACATTTCCAAATCACCCGCAGCCCGACCGCGTGCGAACGCTTCCGCAAGGTACGGGAAGCCTGCTGCGAACTGACCGAGGGCTGAATAGGCGCTATACATGGCAAGCACGGCTCGACCCGCCCCGTGTTGGTCGTCCACCTGTTTGCTGAGGTCGTAAGCATTGCGAGCGATTGGAAGTGCTCGGGCAGGATCGTAAGAAAGCAAGACTTCGGCTTGCACGGTCCAGGCGGCGGCTACAACGTGAAGGTTCCCTGAGGTCAGGGCTTCGTTCTCAGCTTGCTTGGCAAGCTCCAAGCTTTGGCTCGGCTCCACCTTTCGCAAAGCAAAGGCGCGCTCAACCAGCTTTGCTGAATTCCCGGAGGCCTTGGCGTCATCACCTAGTCGCCGTCGTTGTCCACCGTTGAAATCGTCCCTGTTTGACATTGTCATCCCTGCCCAATCGTTCCTTCGATCGCGGCTATGTCGATTCGTCTCTCCATCTTTTGCCCTTAGATGGAAGCGGAATAGACACTCCTCCGTTTTCTCTATGCCACGAATAACCGCCTTCCATGCTGATAATTCCTACAGGCTTGCATCGGCGAACTCTTGGTCTTTCATGTATAATGGATTCGAGAAAAGGCCTTGGTACTGCCGGCGAATCCTCAGCGGATTCGTCGGCATTCTTGTTTTTCAAGGGTCATTTGCTTCGTTCTTTTCTCCGGTTATAGGTCTTAAAAGATGTCGACGTTGGTGATTGTAGGAGCGCAGTGGGGCGATGAAGCCAAGGGCAAACTTGTCGATGTGCTCGGCGGGCAGAGCCAAATGGTGGTTCGATACGCGGGCGGCAATAATGCCGGACACACCGTGATTGCCGAAGGAAAGGAATACAAGTTCCATCTGATCCCCGCGGGAATTTTGCACCCGGGAACCATTGCCGTTCTCGGTAGCGGCATGGTTGTCTGCCCCAAGGGATTGCTTGAAGAGCTCGACCGAACGCTTGAGCAGAAGAGCGAACTCGGCACCCTGCTGATTTCAAGTGCGGCCCATATCGTCTTCCCCTACCACCGCATGCTGGATGCCTTGGAGGAAGAAGCTCGGGGTCAAAACAAGATCGGAACGACTTCGCGGGGCATTGGCCCGGCGTATCAAGACAAGGTCGCTCGAATCGGAATCAGAGCGGGCGAACTGGTAGACGAAGCCCGATTCCCGATTCGCTTGAAGGAAGTTCTGGACGTAAAGAACCGACTTCTAGAAATGTTCGGCAAAGAGCCGATCGCCTTTGAGCCGCTCCTGGCCGAGTACCAGGCGTACGCCGCTCGACTGAAGCCGTTTGTCAAAGACATCGAGCCGATCGTTCAAGAGGCGGTCTACTCCGGAAAAAAGGTTCTCTTCGAGGGTGCACAGGGCACATTCCTGGACCTCGATAGCGGCACGTATCCGTACGTAACCTCCTCGCATCCAGTGGCAGGCGGCGCCTGCTTAGGAACGGGCGTAGGACCTCGAGATATTCACTCCGTGCTGGGTGTTTGCAAGAGCTACACCACAAGGGTTGGTTCCGGTCCGTTCCCAACCGAACTCACCGATGAAGTTGGCGACCATATTCGCACCATCGGAAAGGAGTTCGGAACCACCACGGGTCGTGGCCGAAGGATTGGCTGGCTCGATCTGGTTGCTCTCAAGCACTCATGCAGACTCAACTCACTCTCTGGCCTGGTGGTTACGCGACTGGATATCTTGTCCGGCTTCAAGACCATCCAGGTGTGCGTTGGTTACGAACTAGACGGGGCAAAAATTGAGTATCTGCCTGGAGACGTGGACACTCTCAGCCGTGTCAAGCCAATTTATCAGGAGTTCGAAGGGTGGGAAGGAGACCTTCGAACGGCGAGAGCCGAATCCGACCTTCCGCAAGCGACAAGGGATTATCTAAAATTCATGGCGGAGTACACGGGAGTGCCCGTCGCCATTGTCAGCGTAGGCCCTGATCGAGCCGAAACGATCGTATTGCAAGAGAACCTCATTTGGGGTTGAACTCTGGGAAATTGAAAGCGTTTGGCTTAGTGGGTCGCAAGGCCCAGTGGGCCAACCGCCCTTATTCGGAAACGCGTAAGCCGTTGGGTTGGTAGGCTCTATATGAACATGTGGGGAAATCGTAGTATCGCCGTCGCTTCCGGAATGGTGGTGATCGTTTCGTCGGGTCTGGCCGTTCAAGGTTCCGGCGGAACCAAGATCACTCTCGATGACGCGCTTCAAATGGCGCGGAAGAACAATGGCACCATTCAAGCCGCTCGCCTGGATGTGAAGTCTGCTCGGGAACGACTGCTGGTCACCTATGCGAGCTTCTTCCCAACGATCACGCCGTCGTTCATTTACAACGACACTCGTCGTGAGATTGCGGACAACCAGTTCGGTAACCAGCGACTCGCATTCGTACAAAACTCGACTCAGGTACAGGCCAACTACACCATCATCGACTCCGGCGCCCGGTCCTATAACTACACGGCCAGTCGAAAGCAGTGGAGAGCCCAAGAGTTTCAGGCTCTGCAAACCATTCGCCAAACGCTTTTCTCCGTTCACCAATCGTTCTTAGAAACCTTGCGGGCTCAAGAGCTCCAGAAGGTCGCCGATTCGCAAGTGGAACGAGCAAGAACGGTGCTTGCTCAAACCGAAGCCCGAGTAGAAGTGGGAGACGCTGCCAAGCGTGACATCCTTCAAGCCAAGGCGGACGAGTTGAACGCGAAAGTGAGCGCAATCACCGCGAAGAACCGCATCGCGACCAACCTTGCCACCCTCAAGGCGGCTATCGGCTGGGCAGATTCAGAGACTAACCCAGCCCTGGATATGCCAACGAACCCGGAGCCGATGACCATGCGTGGAGATCTCGCAACCGTTATGGCGAAGGCGCTTAAGGAGCGACCCGATTTGAACGCACAACGGCAACGTGTGGGTCAGCAAGAGGAGACCATGCGGCTTGCTGAGACGGAAGTGGGGATTGTTTACTCGCTCAGTTTCAACTACAGCCTTCAGGTCACCCCAGAAAGTCTTGCCAACCAAACCCTCGCTTTCAACGCCCGGTATCCGCTCTTCGACGGTGGTCGAGTGAAGGCTCAGCTGAGAGAACGCCGTGCTTCTTGGAAGAGTGCACAGGAATCGCTTGCGCAGTCCGAACGGGATGCCAAGGCCGAGGTTGAGCAGGCTTTTGTGACTTTTGAGCAGAACAAGTCGCGTATGGAAGCGGCGAAACTTGCTGTTTCTGCAGCAAGGCTCAACTACGATGCCGCAGTGGAGTCTCAGAAACTGGGTGCCTCGAACCTTATCGATGTGTTAACGGCCCAAGTTTCGTTGGTAACCTCCGAGACGAATTACATCGAAGCTCTGTACGACACGTTGATTTCCGAACTTCGACTCAAACTGGCGACCGGGCAACCGATCCCAGGAGAATGATGCCTTCGCGCCTGGGAGGCGCACCGCACGAAAGATGAAGAAGATAGCCTGGCTTGTTGGCGCAGTTGTTTTGGTGGGTGGCGGATTCTTTGCCGCCTTTAAGGGATCGGGAGAAGCAACTCCCGAGATCGAATATCGCTACGAGAAAGTCCAAAAAGACGAACTCGTCCGATCTATCAGCGCGACAGGACTCATCGTCGCTCTCACGTCTGTCGACGTGAAGTGTAAGGCGGGCGGAAACCTTGTCCAACTAGCGGTCGATGAGGGTTCGGTGGTCAAGAAAGGGCAACTCATTGCCGTGATCGATCCAGCCGACACTCAGTCAGTTTATGATCAGGCTCAAGCCGACCTCAACTCTGCCGTTGCGCGTGCTTCCCAGGCGGAAGAGAACCTGAAGATTCAGGCTCAGACAACCAAAAACGATGTCGCCGACGCTGAACTTGCAGTGAAAATTGCCCAGATTCGACTGCAACGCACCCAGATCGACAACAAGCGACAACCTGAAGTTTCAAACAGTGCGGTCGAAACGGCAAAGGCCAACTACGACGCGGCAGTGGCCGTTCTGCGAAGACTGGAAGAGGTTCAGGGCCCGCAACAGCGAAGAGAAGCTTCGGGTGCGGTAGACCAAGCCAAAGCCAACCGAGATACGGCTGCAGCAAACTTGGATCGTCAGCGGCAACTTCTCGATAAAGGCTTCGTCTCCATCGCGGTTGTCCAAGCGGCTGAAGCGCAACTTGCCGCCGCCAAAAACGCCTACGACAACGCGGTTCAACGACAAACGACCTTGGAGAAAGATATCGCCGCTCAGATGCGCGATGCAAAGCTCGCGGTCGACAGAACCCAGGCGGCGGTTCAACAATCTCGAGCCAACCTTGCTCAAAACGATCTTGCCCAGGTCTCGGTGACAGAAGCCAAGCGCGCACTCGAGCAGGCTCGGGTAGCTCTAGAAAGAGCAAAGGCAAATCAGCGACTCGTGGAAGTTCGCCGTAAAGACATCGTTGCGGCCCAGGCGGCTACGGTTCGAAACCGAGTTGCTCTTGACAACGCGAAAGTGCAGCTCGATTCGACAACCGTTCTTGCCCCTCGCGACGGTGTTGTGACGAAGAAGTACATCGAAGAGGGAACCATCATCCCTCCTGGATTGAGCACATTTGCGGTTGGGACCAGCATTGTTCAGCTGAGCGATGTCACGCAACTATTCGTGGAGTGCGCCGTCGACGAAGCCGATATCGGATCGGTTCGAAATGGTCAGAAGGTTCGAATCACGACCGAGGCATTCCCTGGCGAGAGCTTTGACGGAGTTGTCGAGCGGGTGAACCCTTCGGCAGTGACCGAGCAGAACGTTACGGCGGTCAAAGTTCGAGTAAAGGTGATCGACGGGAAGCGCCCGGCAATCGTTCCTGGCATGAATGCCACCTGTGAGTTCGTTACGCTCCAAAAGAAAGATGTGCTCGTCGTTTCGTCCCAGGCCGTGCAGAACGAAGACGGCAAGGCGTTCGTCGAGGTGAAGTCGGCAGACCCTATGAAACCGGAGCGACGCGAAGTGAAGATCGGCGAAGTTGGAAACGAGGGAACCGAAATTCTCGAAGGATTGAAAGAGGGTGATGAAATTGTCATTGCCAAGATCGACCTCGCTCAAGAGCGTGAAATTCAGAAGAAAATGGCTGAAGCGCAAGAAGGCGGCGGTCTAGCGGGCGGCGGTGGTCAGCGACCTGGTCAAAGGCCGCGAGCCAGAGCGCAAACTCGGTAAGAGGAATCTAAGATGAACCTGTTCGATTCGGTTATCAGTGCATTGAGGGCGATCGGAGCTAACAAGCTCCGATCGGCCCTCACCATGCTCGGGGTGGTTATCGGCGTTGGATCGGTCATTGCAATGATCGGTATCGGCGAAGGGACCAAGGCCAAATCGATCGAAAACATTCAGGTCATGGGCACCAACATGCTCATCGTGATGCCTAACTGGCGTCGCGGTGGCGTAGGCGGAGGTCCGAACGAGATTCCCACTTTGAAAGACGAAGACGTTCGCCTGCTGAAGAAAGAGGTTCCGTTGATCACGCTGGTCTCGGGCACCGTCGGCTCACGCGCCAACGTTAAGCACAAAAACCTCACCTACTTCACCCAAATCACGGGCGCCGAATCGCAGATTGCCATCATTCGGAATGCGACGAAGATGCTCCAAGGCGAGTGGTACACAAATGAAGACGAGATTGCCGCCAATCGAGTTTGCGTTCTCGGCTATCTCGCCTACGATGAACTCTTCAAGGGCGATAACGCGATCGGGACGACGATTCGGATTCGCAACCAAAACTTCACTGTTGTCGGCGTTGTCAATTACAAAGGCGGATCGGGAATGTGGAACCCGGATGACCAAATCTACATCCCGCTTTCCACTGCCAAAACGCGCCTCCTCGGTCGAACAAACATCGACTCCATCGTCATGCAGGGTTCCCAAACCGACCTTCTTCCACGGATGCAGCAACAGGTTGAGGAAGCGCTTGGAAGAAAGCGAAAGAACTCCAGTGGAGAGCCCCTTTTCCGGGTGATCAACCAAGGAGAGTGGATCGAGCAAATGGAGACCCAAACGCGCCTACTCTCCATTCTTCTCGCGGGCATTGCATCCATCTCGCTGCTCGTTGGCGGCATCGGCATCATGAACATCATGCTGGTCTCGGTAACGGAGCGCACTCGGGAGATCGGTCTGCGAAAGGCAATTGGTGCCAAGAGAGAAACCATCCTCAGCCAGTTCTTACTGGAATCGGTGGTCATGTGTCTTGTCGGAGGCATCTTGGGCATTCTGCTTGGACTTGGAATGGTGAACATCGTTGCCCAGCAAATGAAAGTTCCGCCTGCCGTGAACTCGACAGCCATCGCAATGGCGTTCGGATTCTCAGCTTTTGTAGGACTGTTCTTCGGACTGTATCCAGCCATTCGGGCAAGCAACCTGCAACCGATCGAAGCGCTCCGATACGAATAATGGCCGTACGAATAACTGCGCCTAACGGCCTAATCTGAAACGTTTCCGGATAAGCATAGAGTAGAGAATTAGAACATGAGCAAACCCGTAATTGAAGTGAAGGGCATCTCCAAGCGATACGTCATGGGAGACCAGGTCGTAAATGCTCTGAAGGATGTTGACCTCACAATTGAGAAGGGTGAGTTCGTTGCCATCATGGGCCCGTCTGGCTCCGGTAAGTCGACGTTCATGAACCTGATTGGTTGTCTGGATCGACCTACGGGCGGCGAGTATTTCCTAGATGGAAAGAACGTCGCTCAGATGAACGACAATCAACTCGCCGAGGTCCGGAACACCTACATCGGCTTCGTTTTCCAAAACTTCAACCTGCTCCCCCGAACAAGCGCTATCAAGAACGTTGAGCTACCGCTCATGTACGCCGGAGTTCGAAACCGCGCAGAACGAGCGCTGAAGGCCCTAGAAATCGTTGGCCTTGGTCAGCGTGTTCACCACAAGCCGAGTGAGTTGTCGGGTGGTCAGCAACAGCGAGTAGCGATTGCACGGGCGATCGTGAACAACCCCGTTATCATCTTGGGCGACGAGCCGACCGGAAACTTGGACACTCGCACCTCGGAAGAGATCATGTCTGTCTTCCAAGATCTGAATGCAGAAGGGAAGACCGTCATTATCGTCACGCACGAAGAGGACATCGCCCGCCACTGTAAGCGAATCATCCGGTTCCGCGACGGGCGAATTCTGGTGGACGAACGAGTGGAGAACCCCACCAACGCCAAGGACATCATTGCAGAACTGGAAGCCGAGGCCCTAGCAAAGGAAGCGGAGCGAGCCGCTTTCACACACTAAGCTCCCTCTGACTCTATTTCGGTGGGATCTCTAGACAAAGGTCTGGAGAGAGGAAGGAGCTGTCCGTCTCCCCAAGATCATCTTTGCCATCGATCCCCACCGAGTACACCAAGAACTCGCGCCCATCGCTGCGATAAACGAAGGGGTATCCGCTGTAAGGATCTTGAATCTCTAGCTGCGGGAACTTCTTGAGGTTCTTGGGCACGCTCCCCCTGCTCTTTGCCTGAGCCAGCAAAGAGGCGTAAACCGCTAGCAATCGCGTCCTTGCGATGCTGGCATCGTGGATTCCAAGCATCGCTCGGCCCCCGCTCAGCAGGGCCCGGCGTAGAGTCCGAAACTTTCGAGAGCCTAGGTCGAAGTCGGTGCCGCGTTTCGGGACCGCAAGCTTGGCGTCTGAGCGAAGGGACTGCTCGTATTCGTCGATTTCCTTCAAGCGATCCTTAAAGAACGCCGCCGCCTCGGAGGCTTTCAACTTGCTCACGCGCGTCAGATCGTCTTCTAGGCCCTTTCCAAGGGTTGAGATCAACGTAGGCATCGTTGACTCCCGATAAGCCTGCTGAACACTCGAAAGAACCATTCGTGAGCGGTACGCCTCGTGCAAGGCGGTTGATTCCAGGGGCGGCTTGATCTTTAGCGCGGCGGAGACAACCTGATTCAGTCGGTTGAGTTGTCCCGAACCGAGTTTGCGAAGCGCGGGAAGAAGGGCCCGGCGACAGTCGTCCGAAATCCCAAGACCTAAGCTGAGCGTTTCAGCGTCGCCTCCAGAAAGGTGCAACCCTAATCGCAGCCCGATCCGGTACTGAGCAATGGCGGCATCATAGCTTCCCGCTTTGACGGCACGTTCTATTCGCCAGGCGAGCACTCGCCCGATCATGCGCCAGCCCTTGAGTGGGTAATCGGTTGATTGGAAGCCCTGAGGCTTATAGTCGAATCGACATTCAGAGGTGGCAGCCTGCGTCACCTGATTCCAAACCTTTAAAACGACCGCCTCTGATTCTTGTTTCTGACGAGGAAAGAAGGTGGTGCGGTTGATGTGCTTGGACTCCACCTCAATGCGCTGTCCTGCTTCCATATAGGCTTCAAAGGAGCGCTTTTCGCGGTCGGTGCGCTCCGTGGGAGGAAGAGACGTTGGAATAGGATCGAAAACCACTTCCTTAGCAGGAGAACATCCGCCCAAGAAAGCGGCAAAGAAAATGCCCCCCAGAGCGATGCGTCGACCCAAAAACCGCTTTCTCTCCATCCGTGGTTGAGAAACCTCTCATCCATTTAAGCATCTTTTAACGTGATCTCCCATCATTCCAGCCAGATCGGTAACATGAACGAGATGAAAGGAGTGATTCTCGCTGCCGGAAAGGGAAGCCGGCTGTACCCTGTCACGCATATCATCCCGAAGCCACTTCTCCCGTTGGCCAATCGGATGACCCTCGCCTACGCATTTGAAAAGCTGAAAGAGATGGGCGTCCACGAGATTTGCGTGGTTGTGGGAGAGAACGAAAACGCAATGAAATCGGCCCTTGGCGATGGTTCGGCGTTTGGAGTCTCCCTTTCGTATGTCCGCCAACCGGAGCCGAAGGGTCTTGCCCACGCCGTCTCGTTCACGAAGGAATTCGTTGCAGGTGACTCGTTCGTCTTGTATCTTGGCGACGCCATTTACAGCGATGGATTCGTGGAACTGAAGAAGCGGTTTGAAGAGTCTGGATGCGCCAACCTCAACTTGGTGAAGCCCGTGCCCGATCCGGAGCGATTCGGGGTGGCAAATGTGGAAGGCGACCGGATTGTTAAGCTAGTAGAGAAGCCGAAACAGCCCGAGAGCAACCTCGCAATGGCGGGTCTTTACTTCTTTGGTCCCCAGATCTGGGAGATTTTGCCAGACCTTCAGCCGAGCGGCCGCGGCGAATACGAGATCACCGACGCGATCCAAATGCTGATCGATCGAGGAAATACGGTGCTGGCGGGTCTCTACGAAGGGGCTTGGTTCGATACCGGAACGCTTGATTCGTTCCTAGAAACCAGTGCCTATCTATCTAACAACGGACCACTGGTCGATGAAACCGCCTTGGTCACGGGCTCCGTCGGCGATAAAGTGGTGATCGGCGCCGGGGCGACGGTCGAGTGCGAATCAATTGAAGATTCGGTGGTGTTACCCGGAGCGAAGGTGAAAGTGAACGGCACTATCCGACACTCCGTCCTTGGCGGCGAAGTGGAGCTCAGCGAATCCGCTCAGAGCGTCATTCTCCACGGCGACTACAAGGGCTAAAATCGAAGTCAGGTACAGAAGGGGGGCTCTGCCCCTCTTTTTTTGTATCCGGCTCTTCTCCAGAAACCGGAGCGGTTAAAAAACAAAAGGGCGGACCCGAGTGGGTCGGCCCTTCTGCCTCGCTAAATGCGTTAGCGTGAACTTACTTGGAGTCGCCTGCGGTTGCACCCTCAGCGCCTGCTGCGGGAGCATTCGTGTTAGCAGCGGCATCACCGCCACCACTGCAACCGGCGAGCACGCCACCGATCACGCCAAGCACCATAACGATCGTCAAAAGCTTCTTCATATTGTTTCTCAACACCTCCTAGACTGTTTATTTGATGGAACTCAGGATTGGTTTCCCATTCCTGCATCCCGATCATTATAGAGTTACGAATGGAAAATGCGCAACGATGCGCAAAAAACGTTGCTCGTGATATTCTGTGGAAACAATGTTTGGGATCGATTTTGCCCAAACGCGCCCGGAGGCGATCCTGTCTGCTAGAAGCGGATCGGTCGCTAACGCCTCAGATTCCCTCTTTGCCGCCGCTGGGTTTGCAGCCTCGGCCCGTCGTCGCGCCGCCCGCCGTATTGTGTGGGGAGCCGTCGATTTTGCGGCTTAATCCGGCTCCCCCCGAGATATCAAGCCGCTGACGGTCTCTTCCGGACCCCCGATTTTTCCTTTCTACAAGAAGCACCGAACCCATGCTCAAATATGATCAGATCAAATCGCTAGACGACGATTTCGTGATACCAACTTACAACCGAATGCCCGCTTTGTTCGTTCAAGGCGCAGGATGTTCGCTGTGGGACAACCGAGGTAACGAGTATCTCGACCTCCTCGCAGGTATCGCCGTTTGCAACCTAGGGCACTGCCACCCCGCCGTCGTAGCTGCCATCACGCGGCAAGCGCAGCAGCTCATTCACGTCTCCAACTTGTTGCTCACCGCTCCCCAAGCCCAACTGGCCGAGAAGCTGTGCCGGATCTCCGGAATGGAGAAGGTCTTTTATGCCATTTGCGGAGCGACCGCCAATGAGACGGCGCTCAAAATCGCCAAGAAGCATGGGGCGATAAAAAGACCGGATGGCGATTATCAAATCATCACACTTCAACGTTCGTTCCATGGCCGAACTCTGGGTTCAATCTCGGCCACGGGACAGCGTAAGTACCAACGACCGTTTGAGCCGCTGATCCCGGGCTTCGTTCACATCCCGGCTAACGACATCCAAGCCCTCCGGGAGGCATTCTCGCACAAGACTGCTGCCGTCCTTTTCGAGCCGATCATGGGCGAAGGTGGCGTTCAAGAACTCACGACTGAGTTTTTGAAAGAGGCGGAGAGCCTATGCCGCGAACACAATGCGCTGCTTATGCTGGACGAGGTGCAATCGGGAATGGGTCGAACCGGAAAGTGGTTCGCCTTTCAGCACCACGGAATTCGTCCCGATGTGCTTTGCCTTGCGAAGGGACTGGGCGGCGGTGTGCCGATCGGAGCCTGCCTCGTCGCGGGCAAAGCAACGGGAATCCTTGAGCCGGGCGATCACGGCGCGACCTTCGGAGGCAATCCTCTCTCCTGCTCGGCGGCGTTGGCTGTTATCGAGACCATCGAGCACCAGGACCTACTTTCTCACGTCGAAAAGGTTGGGGCCTACTTCAGAGAGCGACTTGAGGGTCTTGGACCGATCGTCGAGAAGGTGAAAGGGTATGGCCTGATGCTTGGTCTCGCGCTCAATGAGCCGAAAGCGCGAGACATCGTTCGACAGTGTTTGGAAAAGCGGCTGATCATCAACGCTACCGATGAAACGACTCTTCGATTCGTTCCGCCGCTCATTCTGTCCGTTGAACAAGTCGATGAGGCGATCGCCATCATCGCCTCCGTTCTCGGCGTCGACGCCGCGAAACCGGTTGATCGAGTGGTCGCCGCCCGGCCGAGTGTTGAGTATCGAGACGTCCTCTCCATCGACGACCTTACCGACCAACAACTGGAAGACCTTCTCGATCTCGCCGCTTACAGCAAACAGCGGCGAAAGCTTGCCCCGAGTGCGATCACTCCCGTCGAAAATCGATCGGTTGCCATGTTGTTTGAAAAGCAGTCGCTCCGCACCCGATTCTCGTTTGAGGTCGCGATTCGCGAACTCGGCGGACACCCGGTCTATCTCGGAAAGAACGAGGTTGGAATGGGCTCGCGAGAAGCGGTGAAGGATGTGGCGATGAACCTAAGTCGATGGTCGTCGATGGTTGTGGCGCGACTCTATTGGCACAAGCATCTTAAGGAACTTGCCGAGTTCTGCGACGTGCCCGTGGTCAACGCCCTCACCGAATGGGAGCACCCGTGTCAGGCCCTTGCCGACGTGATGACCGTTCGCGAGCGTTTCGGGTCGGACAAGGTCAAGATCGCCTATGTCGGCGACGCGAACAACGTGGCGCGATCTCTTGCAAAGTTGGCGACAAGGCTCGGGTATCCCGTGAGCATCGTCGGACCAGAGAACTTCCGGTTAGAGCCGATCGAAGGCCTCACGCAAACCGCGAATATTGAAGAGGGTCTCGCCGATGCCAAGGTCGTCTACACCGACGTCTGGGTCTCGATGGGAGACGAACACGAGCAAGAGCACCGGATGCGGGTCTTCGAATCGTTCCAGGTCAACCGACGAATGATGTCGATGGCAGATAAGGATGCCGTGTTTATGCACTGCCTCCCCGCTCGCCGAGGACTCGAGGTGACGGACGACGTCATCGACGGGGTCGGAAGCGTGGTCAATGATCAGGCTGAGAACCGGCTGCACGCTCAGAAAGCGCTCTTACAGCGAATTCTCGGTTTGTAAACCCGTCTTTAGCTGGCACCTAGTGGACCTACTAGGTGCCGCTAAAGGGTTTGTTTACTGAGTGTTAAGACACTCCTTACAAAATTGCCGGTTCACCTCAGCAACATTGCTTGCTTTCAGTTTTGAACCTAAAGTTCGGCATGAAGCAATCTTTATACTCCCACCGTTGAATGCATTTTGCATTTGCATTTTGGTGGGAAATGAAGAAGGTTTCGGTATTTCTATTTTGTGCGGTTGCGCCGCTTTCGTTTGGGCAATCGGTTGCCAACCTCTGGAACGGTTCTCTGAACCGCTACGAGCAGAACTTTGACACGCTCCCGTCGGCCACATCAGGAAACCTAACCTTTACTCCTGACCAGCAGATCATGGACCTTGGCTCGACAGTCGGATCCTCGATGTCCGGTTGGCACCTCGTGACCAGTACCGTTGGGACCGGAACTACGGGTCGGCAACTCGTCGCGAGTGACGGCGGGATTGGGACTGGAAACCTCTACTCGCATGGTGCGTCAGGGAGTTCAGACAGAGCATTGGGCTCTCTTACATCAGCCACAACCGCTCGCACCGCTCGGATCCTGCGCATCCGAAACAACGGCTCTGTCTCCCCTGGTGCAGGAACGATCGAGTTCCGATGGTTTTTCGAGCAATGGCGGAGTGGAACTGGTACGACTGACGTACAGTTCTTCGACTACAGCATTCAACCGGCTTCATATGCCCTCACGGCCACGGACGGTCTAGCCGCAACTGCAACGGGCATTTGGACGCGGAACAACTTGAAAATCCGTGTAAACGGATCAACACCGGTCGACTGGGACCAGGCTGGGACGTACAGTGACGATCTTGGGTCACTTCCTGCATCTCACAATGTCAGCTCACAAGCAGGTTTCGCTCCGGGATCCCAGGATGGAAATGTGTTTAGGTCGGTTCGTGTAGGGCAGATGGTCAATACGACTTGGGCCGCAGGTACAGACTTGTTGCTCCGCTGGACCGATTCGGATGTAACAGGCAGCGACCAAGGCTTCGCGATCGATGACGTGAAGGTCGTACCTGAGCCGGCAACCATGGCGATGTTCGCCATCGGTCTCGGTGGTTTCTTGCGCAAGCGCCGCAAGTAAGCCAACCGGCTTTCACAAAAGCGCCTCCCGAGGATTCTCGGAAGGTGCTTTTGTTGCAAATGCTCATCCAACCGGTAATGGTTACTAGGTTGACAGCAGTCTTGAATCGACTCCTGCCCGGTATTCTTTCGAGTGATGTTTTTGTCTGCGGCGCGTAGTTCGCGCTCTATCCTGCTTTCTAGGGTTTTGCTCTCCGGATTCATTGTCTCGGCAGGTTTAACCGCCGAAGCCCAGCTTCGAGCTGCAACCTGGAATATCACGAATTACGAGTCGGGGCGGGTCAATGCTTTCCGAACCGCCATCTTCAACCAATTCGAAGGGCGATCGTTCAACCCGGATATCCTCGTTCTTCAGGAACTGAGAGGTTCGACCGGACTCACCAACTTCCTCAACATTCTCAACAGCACCCCCGGACAAGAAAACCAGTGGGAGGCCGCACCCTTCTTGGACACGGGTGATACCGACTCGGGGATGGTCTACCGCAAGAACAAGATCGACTTTGTATCGCGGGTGAACGTAACGGGCGACCCGCGAGACACTCAACGCTACGATTTCCGACTCAAAGGTTATCAGGCGGGAAGTGCAACCAATCCGAACGTGTCTTTCTACTCTTCCCACTGGAAGGCAGGAAGCACGACGGAGGACGAAGCTCGAAGACTCGTCGAAGCCACCAACATCCGGAACGATGCCGCTAACCGACCTGCCGGTACGCACATCATGATCGGCGGTGACTTCAACGTTCAGGGGAGCGGCGACGACGGGTACAAGCAACTTCTCGACGCATCCGTTTCTCGCCCGGGTGGACCGCTGACTGCGGGGCGATTCTTTGACCCGATCAACTCGTCGTACACGTCCACCGGCGGCAACATCAACTGGAACAACAGCAGCACCTATCGGTTCTTGCACACCCAGGACCCGTATGGAGCAGGCGGAATGGACGACCGTCTCGACTTTATGCTCGTTGGCGGATCGCTCCGGGACGGCAAGGGTCTCGAATACATCGGCTCGACCACGGCTGCGTACAGTGGTACCACCTGGAACGATTCGAACCACTCCTATCGCGTTTGGGGCAACGATGGCACGTCGTTTAACACAACCCTCAAGGTGAACGGTAACACGATGGTGGGAGCCACCATCGCCCAGGCGCTCATCGATTCGGTCGGAAACACCAACCCGAGTAACACCGGTGGTCACCTGCCTGTTTTCCTCGACCTCAAGGTTCCTGCCGACCTCACAGCGGGTGCGTCTGCCCTGAACTTCGGCGAGGTTGCGCTGAACGATGTTGTTGGCAACTTCCAAAGCCTGCTTGTCTCGAACTCGGTTGATTCGAGCCTCTGGGGTGTGGGTGGCATCCAACGAACCCGGGTGCGATTCTCGGTCACCGGGGACTTCACCGTTCCGACCGGCACGTTCGATATCGACGGCGGCAGTTCGATCAACTCGATGATCCGAATCAACACTTCGTCGATGGGACAGAAAACGGGCTTGTTGACGATCACCGACGATTTCACGGGTCAGTTCCGAACCGTACAGCTCGCCGGATCGGTTGTTCCGGAACCCGCGACTTTTGCCATGCTCGGCGCAGGTCTTCTTGTCCTTGCTCGTCGCCGCAAACAGTCTCGCTGATACGGGATTCGATCAAATTTCCTCTCTGGTCTCGCATCCTCCGCAAGAGTCAGAGGCCTGAGAGGATATGCTAACCACCGCATGAAGAAACTTTGGGGTGGCGCTTTTGGCGAGTCTACGGATGAACTCGTTGATCGATTCGGTCAGTCCATTCGGACAGACCTTAACTTCTGGCAAGAGGACATCATCGGGTCCGTCGCCCACGCACGTATGCTCGGCGAAGCTGGCATCATCACCAAAGATGAGGCCCAGCAACTCATTGACGGGCTAGAAAAGATTCACGAAGGCGGTCCGGAGGCTCTCAACATGGACGTTGAGGACATTCACACCGCTATCGAGATCAAGCTTCGAGAACTCTGTGGTGACGTGGCAGGCAAGCTGCACACCGCCCGAAGCCGAAACGACCAAGTGGCCACCGCGGCGCGGCTCTATCTGCACAACGAACTTTTGCTCGTCCTGGATCTCATTAAGGACTTGCAGAAGACATTGCTCGAGATCGGTCAAACCCACAAGGGCACCATCATGCCTGGCTACACGCACCAACAGCGCGCTCAGCCGATCACGCTTGGTTTTCACTACATGGCGCACTTTTGGGCGTTGCAACGGCACGGATGGCGAGCAGAGCGACTCTTCGAATCGGCTAACTACTCGCCACTGGGCGCCGCCGCTCTCGCAGGTACGGGATTCCCGATCAATCGCCAAGCCACTTCGGACGAACTCGGATTCACGGCGCCAATCCCGAACGCGCTCGACGCTACGAGTGATCGATCCTACATCTTGGACGCTCTTCACGTAAGCGCGATGATCATGATCGACCTCAGCCGAATCAGCCAAGAGCTCGTCCTTTGGAGCGGTCGTGAGTTTGGATTCGTGAAGCTGGCCGATTCCACCACAACGGGAAGTTCGATCATGCCTCAAAAGCGAAACCCAGACATGGCAGAGCTTATTCGGGGACGAACCGGCCGGGCCATTGCCAACTGGGTCACGCTCGCCACTGTCATGAAGGGACTCCCGCTCGGCTATAACCGAGACACCCAAGAAGACAAGCCCCCGCTGTTCGACTCGTTGGGCAAGGTGAAGGACTCTCTGCAACTCGTCGACATGATGCTCCGCACCGCCGATTGGCAGGTGGAACGCATGGCTACCTCCGTTCGTGGCGATTTCTCGACTGCCACCGACCTTGCCGACTACCTCGCCGCAAGCGGTGTCCCCTTCCGGGTCGCCCACGAGATGGTTGGGAAAGTGGTTCGCGGTTGCGAGGAAAGAGGAATCACTCTGGAAGAGCTCACCGCCCCCGTTCTGGCAGAGATCGATCCAGAGATTCCTGCGGAAGCCATTAGCGTGTTGCAACCAGAGCAGTCGGTAGCCAGACGCGAGTCTTTCGGTGGTCCCGGACCAAAAGCCATGGACGTGCAGGTGGCCCATGCGCAGGCCGTATTTGCCGAGCGTGGTTTCCCTAAAATCGCCTAACCTTTACGAACGTAGGTAACTAGAGATGGTCGTTGGAGTTGGAATCGATATCGTGGAAATCGCGCGCATTGAGAAAGCGATGCGTCGCGAGCGCTTTGTGCCGCGCATCCTCACCGAACTCGAGGAAAACTACTGTCAAACGCCTTCAAGAGTCGCCGGTCGTTGGGCGGCCAAAGAAGCGATCATTAAGGCAATCGGTCTGAGCCTGATGCCCCAAGAGATTGAGATTCTCAACGATCCCTTGGGGCAGCCTCACGTCACCATCCACTCGCATAAGTTCGATCGGAAGCGACTCCGCATCTTCGTCAGCATCACCCACGAGCGGGGATATGCTGCGGCGGTCGCCGTGGTGGAGCGAGCGGTGATGCAAGTCCCGATCGTGTAACGACCGATTTATCGCGTGAACATGGGCGAAGGGGATAGAATTCCCCCATGTCTGATGACGCCTCTGCTGTAACCGACTCCAATCCCGAGCCGGGCGAAACAAAGGAGGTCGAAACAAGTCAGGCCGAAACAAAGCAGGCCGAAACCAAGCGGTTGGTGATCATCGACGGCTACGGCCTGCTCTACCGAGCCTTTTTCGCAACGCGATACCTCAGCACCAGCGATGGTAAGCCCACGAACGCCCTGTTCGGCTTCACCTCCATGCTCTTTACGATCCTGGAGAAGATTCGCCCTCACGCGATCGTGGTGGCGCTCGATGCCCCCGGCAAAACCTTTCGACACGCCGAGTACAGCGAGTACAAAGCAACGCGAAAGGAGACCGCCGACGAACTGAAAGTTCAGTTGGTGGAAGCCAGAGATCTCATCGCCTCTCTCGGCATTCCGCAACTCGAGAAGATTTCGTTCGAAGCAGACGACATCGTCGGCACCATCAGCAAACGAGCCGAAGAAGCGGGTTACGAAACCACCATTGTCACGGGCGATCTTGACTCTTTGCAACTCGTCGATGAGAAGGTGTCGGTGCTGACTCCCAAGCAGGGAATCACCGAAACAATGCTCTACCGCCCCGCCGATGTTAGAGAAAAGCTCGGCGTCGATCCCCATCAGGTGGTCGACTTCAAGGCCATCAAAGGCGACACTTCAGACAACATCCCTGGAGTCGCAGGCATAGGCGAGAAGGGTGCCGCCGAACTCATCGCCCTCTTTGGTTCGATCGAACAGATTCTTGAAAGGTTCGATGAGGTGCCCCCTAAATACCAAAAGAAGATAACCGGTCAAGAAGAGGTGATGAAGCTGTCCAAGTGGCTGGCTACCATCGATCGGAACATGGAGATCGAGTACGAC
>CAZAVC010000001.1:0-27916 GCA_964488265.1 uncultured Fimbriimonas sp. | reverse complement strand
CACACCGGCCATGGCATGCAGCAATTGCTGAACCTCGCGCGGCGTCAAAACCACGCGGCCCTGATTCTGTTTTAGTGCTTTACCTTTACGGATTTGGAATGATCGGTCTTAGCTTCGGCGAGATCGTCTGCATATAGATGTCAGGCGCTCCGTTTCGAGTCGATGACCAGAGCATCCAGATGAGCGATCGTCGACCAGAGTAAGCCAGATCAAGCACGGTCGGGTCGAAGAACATGCTTACATCCGATTCGTTGATAGCTCGTTCCAGCACCACAGGCTCTTCCGATCGTTCGCCAACCAGGGTTGGGCGAGCGTTGATTACCACGTTGGTTCCGACGCTGACCCGATTGACGGAGATGCGAACAGGTGTGTTCTCATCATTGAGCGTGAAGTAGATTCGGCCGGCGGCCGGGTCGACTTGATAGGCTCCGTTGATTGGGTTACCCGTTTGGGTCGTCACCGTGACCGAATCCAGCAGTGCTCCATCCGAGTTTGTCGCCAGCGGGAAGCCGAGGCGCACGCCGTATCGCAAGGTCATGAAGAACGGTCGAGTGGTCGTTCCTCCACCGAGCCCGGAGCGAACTCCGCCTACGATGTACCGCGAAGCGATTTCCTGCGTCCCAGGTGCGAGAATCGTATTCTGGTTGCTGAACCAGAACGCATCCGGGAAGGTCGCCGAACCGTTCGAGAAGTTCGCCCGAGCCAGTCGGTTATCGAACATCAGGTTGGTCGACGAGTATCCCGCCACCTCACTGTCCGTGACGCGAATGAAGTTCGCACTATAGAACACTCGCAGGTCCGTTGCGCTGGGGACATTTCCACCAACGATTCGGAAGCTTCCTGCGGAGGAGTCCAGGATCAGGCGGCCACCAAGAGTCGTCTGCATGCTTACTAGACCGGTGTCTCGCTCGATTCTAGCGGTGGTTGGGTCCACGATCGGAGTCGCGATACCACCGACTACTCGCTCGACACGGAACAGAGCAGGATTGGTGACACCGACGAGTCCGGCGCCTCGCAACGAATAGTTACCGTTTTGGGCACTGAAGACGGGTCGCTCGTAGACATCGGCGAACGGGGTCCAAGGCCAGGTTCTCGGTCGGGTCGCAGGAACGAACGGATCTCCGTTCGGTGCTGCCTCGATTCGTCCGAAGAACAGGCCGCCTGCACGTCGGTCTCGAAGCTGACCAGAGAACATCACGTCATAGACGACTGTGTTGGGCCCTTGGGCAAACGGACCGTTTGGTGCGAATCGAGCAACGATGCTCGGCGAGGTCACGGAAGCGAATCCGCTGCCAAAGGTCAGCGGGACCGGCTCTGCAAACTGACCCGTGCTCGCATCGAATCGCGCCAGGTAGGTGGTTTGTTGGTTGTTCGATAGTCCCGTGTAGGTGACCATCGCCCCGTTTGGCAACAGCGTCACCGTCGGCTTCGATTTGATCGAGAACGTATCGTAGTCGAGGGACACGATTCTCGTTGGCGACGAAGTGAGCACACCTGCCGCCACATTGAACTCTGCGATGAATACCCGGCTATCAACCGTTCTGGCGCCGCCATCGTTTCGGAAAGCCGAACCGACGAAGGCCAGGTACGTTCGATTGGTATCGACGGCACCTGCGTTGAGCAGACCGTTCTCCGAACCCCGATTCGGGAAGGATGGGTAGCCGTATCGAACGGTGAACGGATCGACGGTTCCAGGTCGTTGCCCGATCGTTTGACCGTTGACTCGAAGAGTCGGACCAAACATGGTTGCGACAGGCAGGTTCGTTACCTGGAGCGGCTCGGTCGACCAGTTGTTCGCATCGTTCCATCGGAATCGAATAAGGTCGCTGGTCGTATCTCCGGCCGTTCTAGGCGCACCTGCTGCCAACCTGGTGAGCCAAATGTTGTGTGCGAGTCTTTGGCCAGGAGCCCGGACAGTGTTGACTCTTGGGGCTTCTCGATCGCTCGACCAGGCCATCCAGAGATCACCGTTGGGCAAGTGCATTCCTGTGGGTTGCAGGTTGTTGTAACCCGTTAGGTTTCCAGCACCCGCGAAGAACGGCAAGTTATCAACAAAGTTCTCAGCTGTAAGGCCGGGGTTGGTGTTGTTGGCTCTTGGCGCCATACCCGTCAACTTGGCTTCCCGCACGGTGAAGTCAAGTCGGAAACCGGGATCGGAGTAAGCCTCCAGACCATCCAGCGAGCCATTTGCATTCACCGCGAGGCTAAGCAGTTGGTCTCCCGCAGGGTTGCCCGTGAGGTTGATCGAGTCTTCAATCACTCGAAGGGTTTGGCTGTACTTGCCTACCGGAGTGCCAAGCGGTACCGAAACACCAACTCGAGGATCTCGTTCAAACTCGGACGTTAGGAAGCCGGTGGACGTGTTCCAACCGTTGCCAGCCCAGAGTGGGCTCAGTACGGAAGGAGCAATGTTCGGGTTGACTCGCGGTCGCGGCTTCACTCGAAGTTGTCTTCCTTGAACGTCTCCGACGCGTGGCTTCTGAAGCACGATCGGCACTGGGTTTCCGTTCAGGCGCGGAGCGAAAACGTCATCGATGTCACTCCAGAGGTCGGTGAGACCACTGACGTATCCCGTGTCTTCGTTCGTCGGGCTGAAGAACTGCCAGGGGAAGATCGTTCCCGTGGCATCAGCGGTTCCCTTCGCCAAGCGAACGTTGAGAAGATTGACGTTGCCCTCGTTCAGAACTTGGAAGGTTCGGAATCCGGTTGTGGCATAGCCACCGTACGGGTTGAACGCAGAGGTCGGCCCGAGCGTTCTTTGGTAGTTGATTCCCGGATTACTGATGACGCCAGGTCCGTAACCAAAGCCCATTGGCAAGGAGCCGAGATCGAGCGTTGGGGTCGTTACGACTAGCCGCTGATCGGGACCCAGGGACGAGCCAAGATTGAATTCTCGGAACGCGGCGGTGTTCACACCCGCTCGTTGCCGAACGTTTCCGTCTTGCTCGACAAGCACGGAGAAGCGACCTTCGTATCCCGGGTTGAAGAGCGGGTTGTTTCCACCCGAGTCGGTTCTTGCGATACCCGTATTGAACGGCTGATAGCGCGGAACATCGACTTGGAATTGGAACGGAGTTCCTCGCAACACTCGGTCTGGAGCGTTGGCAGGGGTAACAGGAGTGTTACCAGGACCTCGCGGAGGCGTCAGGTCTACCCGAGTCAAAATCGGATCTTGAGCGTTGCCGTTTGGATCCTTTCGGACGCGTACTTGCTCACGACGAATGTCGGGATAGTCCAGGGAGTTGTTCGGGAAGTTCGTCGGGGCATCTTCAAATCCGTTGAAGAGCGCGCCGAGCGTGCTGAACGGTCGGAAGATGGTGGACGTTCCACCGAGCCACTGAAGGTCGCGGCGAGCGATTCGGACGTTCTCAAGACCTCGGTTTTCACCGCGCAAGAGCGTCATGAGCGATCGGTCGAAGACATCAATACCCGTTCGTCCGCTTTGGCCGTGGCCAAGACGTAACGTATCTGTTCGAACATTTTCGCCGACCTTGGGACCAACGGTGTAGTTGCCGTTCTGGGTTTCCGGGTCGGTCGCGTTGGTAGTAACGCCAAACTGGTCGACCGTGGTTGGCTCGAACTTAGCCGTTGCGGGATTGTAGCGATACATCCGCACACCGAGAGGGTTCGCCACTCGATAAGGAATGCGCGCCAAGTTAGGGTCTAAGGTGATCGTCTGGTTTCGGAGCGTGTTGGTGAGCGCGGCCGAATCCAATTGAGCGGTCAAGAAACCGTCTCCGGGAGGAACCGACGTAGCACCCGCCGAAGTGAGCGGAATCGCTACAACCACATATCCCGAATCAGCATCGCCCGGAGCTCGGTCTGCCCAGCACTTGGCTTGACCTGAAGAGGCGACGGTCGTTCGCCCTGGCGTCGAGTGCTGGACTCGCGCTCGAGGCGGCACCACTTGGCGTCCACTCGGGTTCTGGTTCAGATACGGGAAGTTGTAGATGAGAATGTACATCGTCTCACCCCACTCGTAAGCAGGTGTGACGTTGTCCGGTCGACCCGATCGATAGGCACCAAGGATACGACCGTTCGGTCGGGTGTACGTTCCGGATAGGTCCACAACGTCGCCCAGATTGATCACACCGCGAATGCCGTCCGTTCCCTGCCTTCGCAGGTTCTCGAAACCAACTCGGCTGATGAGTGCCATTTCGGCGCCACGGAAGACGTCTCCAGCGGAGTCGTTTTCAACGACGGTTTCATCGTTGGGCGGGAAGAAGCCCGGAGGGGCAAAGCCACCACCATTGGCAACATCGGACCAAGCGTAGAGGAAACCACTCTCCGAAGCTCCGTAGAGCCATCGGTTGGAGAGGGTCATGGAGGCGGTGTTCGCGGCAGGAATACCCGTACCGTCTTCCCATCCGCGCTTTCCACCGGAGCGGTTCGTGTCCCACGTTCGTGCGAACAGTCCCACGAATCGGCCAGATGCCGTTGGGGCCATCACCATTGGGTAGTTGATCAGCGCACCGGTTTGGTTCTGAGCGGTTACTCGACCGTAGATCAACGAAGCGGCTGATCCAGACTGGAGCTCATCGGTTTGCCACTGAATCCCACCCGTCGCTGCATCGAAAGCATAGACGAAGTGGTTCGAGTTGTGGACAAAGACCGTATCCGGCATCGTTCCCGGCTGAATGCCGAAGTCTGTAGAACTTAGCTCGGTTTCAGGTACGTACGCCGGACCGCCAGCGAAAGCGAAGACGTTGAACGAGGACTTGTTCACTGCCGGAGGCGTGGGCTCGTTCACCGTTGGTGTCCAACCGCCCGGTGCCGGCGGATACCGCCAGATGTAAGCACCCGTCGTGGCGTTGATACAGTGGAATTCACCCGCACGACTTCCGTCGTCCAAGGTACCAAAGAAGAATCGGTTGCCCGTCTCATCCAACGTTGGAGCGGCGATGATCGGAGCCAAGTTTGGTCGGTCAGTGGGAGGATAAGCCCATCGCACAGTCGTAATGAGTTCAGGCGTACCCGTGTATGCGAAGTTGCCCTTTGCATCGAGGCAGTACACGCGCCCTTGCTCGGTCGCTGCGTAAATGACATCTACCGGGTTACCCGAGACCGTGATCGTCCCTTGAGTGACGCTTGCAATCGAGCCGAGGTTTGTAGCCTCGTCCGTTCGAGTGGAAGACGTAATATCGGGGCGGTAGTAGGTTGCGGGATAGGTCCAGCGTCGGAACGTGGTACCGGGGACTCGATTGACATCGTCAAAGTCGCCTCGACCCGTCATGTCAATGGCGTAGATACGACCATTGCGAGCACCGACGTAAAGGACGTCTCGCTGAATCGGATTCCCGACCGCATCCACCTCGTCAATCCTCTTGACGATCGCGGTGCTGAGGTCGAATTCCAGCGGAAGTTCCGCACCTAGAGCTCCATCCTGACCATCGAACACCTGACCTGTTGGGTCGGTGGGATCTAGTCCCACGTTCAGGTTCGGGTCGGACGCCGTGGTTCGAATGCTCGGGTAGGTCCAATAGACTCGTGTTGTTCCGTCGGTTCGGCCCTCTGCATCAACGCAGTGGATGCGGCCCCGCTCATCGAGGATAAGAACAACGTTAGTGTCTACCGGCGCCGCGCCGGAGGAAGGTCGGACAAGTGCGGTTACGTGAACAGGTGTCGAGTTGACTGCGTTTCCTGCACTCTCGTCGAAACGGAACGCATCGGCGCGGACGACTCTTCCGACGTCCCCAACCACCGAACTGGAGTTGAGCATGACTACCCGGAGACGATTGCCAGACCCGGGAATGCTCGGTTCCTCTCGTTCGTGGACGAACCGACGGGTGCCCAGGCGAACCCATCCGCGTGCGGTGGCTTGATTCACTCTTACCGTCTCGGCAAGAGTGGCACCTTCGTAAATTTCGTAAGTGACTTCGGTGGCGTGATTGACACCAGACTCGTCACCCGAGAGGAAGGTGAAAATCTCATAAGAGCCGTTGGCGAGAGCGTCATCCGGATTCACGGTGACTTGCCCAGTCGACGTTGCCCCAGTCACGGTGGATTGGAGGTAGTCGGCACCGATTCGCGTTGGGATGGTTGTCTCAACGGTGAAGTTGGCGCTTGTGATTGCGGCGCTGGTGTTGTCGAACTGTCGCGACTCTCCCCCGGCAGCATTGGGGCGATAGGTCCAATTGCTCGTGCCGAAGTTGTAGGTTAGGCTCGCAACTTCTCCGATCTCAAACGTTCCAGGTGCGCGGAAATCGTTGGTCGCAACCGTAGGATCGATTTGGGTGAAGTTCGTCGAGGCGGTGACCCGAATATTCGGAGTCCCGAAACCGGCCGACGTAGGACTCGCGACTTGCGATCCGATGGTCGACTTGTCGTCGAACCGCACGGCATCGGCGACAACGGCAAAACCGGTGGAAGTCTCACCATCGCGAAGGGGCTCACGGAAAGTTCCATCCGCATTGCGCGGCATCGTGTTCAGCAATCGAACTTGAAGCGGGTAGGGATTGCCCACACCGTCAAGACCGGCATACGGGAAGACTTGGTTGGTAGGTGCGCCACCGTTTCCGAGTCGAACCCAGCCGCTACCTGTTGCCCAGGTATCGACCACATCGACAAATCGTCGACCCGTTCCGTAAACGATCTCGTAAACGTGATAGCGCTGACGAAACACGGTCTGCCCGCTCGGGCTCACCATGGGGCCTTCGGGGATGTAAACGCTGATGGCGTAGTTTTTGATCGTCGCGTCGGGGGTGACCACCCACTCGCCGCTCAGCGTGTCGAAGGTCGACTGCCGAGGCGAAAACGTCCAGGTGTAGGCCCGGAAGTTCGTGGGCAGAGCGGGATCTGGAACTCGGGGATCGGTTGTCGAAGACGACTGAGGCACAGTAAAGGCCCAGTGGTGCGACGGGTGTCGATCCGAAAAATTCACCGCATCGAACGGGCTCGTGTTGTTTGGATTGTTATTCCAGCGAACCGGGATTCGGAACGGGTTGAACGCCTCTTGAGTCTCGTTGGGAGCAAACCATGCGCCCGTCTGTGAGGCAAAACCGTTTGCCAGCGGCTCATAAGGTCCGACGTTATTGCCTGACGCATCGAGGTTGGTAGCCAAACCCAGATCGGTGTCGTCGATCGTGGTGGTGTATGGGCTTACCTGGTTGAGCTCAAGTTGAGTTTCCCGGGCGAAGTTGATGAACGGATACCACCAGCGAAGAGCTGAGGGTCTATCAACTCCTGAGACTCGTGCCGAGGTGGACAGATACCCTGGGGTAGATGTCGCCGGATTTCCGTTAACACCTGTTCGGGCATTATTCGCCTTGAGGTTCGCATGGTCGTTCACGGACTGTCCAACCGCGAGCGCACCTGTAAACAGGGCGAGGGCGGCGACTGCGAAACGCTTTTTCAACGTCATGTATTGCTTCAAAGCGGATACTCCTAACTTCTATCGGCGAAGACGGGGAGAATAAGTTCCCTTCCACCTTCGATGGGGCCAAGGCGAAGCCTAATGCTCCGCGCGTTAAATCCAAGGTTGTCGGCCTTGATATGGAATCCGTTCGGATCCACTAATCGAGGCACGGTAGTGGTTTGGTCGAGCGGGGAAATTCGCCCATCAATCTGGACAATCTCGCCGCTGAATCGTTGCGGTAAAGAGGTGTAGATTCGGTTTCCACCAGAATCAAGCGTGAACGCACCTCTGGTCCAGCCCACGTATCCGTTAACAATAAGCACGTTATCGTCATCGATTCGGCGGGCATAGGTGGCATACAGGGCATCGGCATTCTCCGAGCTTGGCGTTTGACCAAGAGCACGTCGAACGTTTCGGTATGCGTCAGACGTGATCATCCACCGGGTGATCAATGTTTGGCCTCCGAGGTTTGCGGGGGCTTGAGTGGGATCCCATGCAACTTCGTAGACGCCGCTTGCATCCGCGACCATGATCAGAATTCTCGCGGCGGTTCCACCACCGGAAAGAGGAATTCTTCGCAGGCTTGCCGTTACCGACTGAACTCCCACGAATGGCTTGTTCGGCTGCGCCGGAATGTTGGTACCGGGTGCCAAGAGCGAAACTTGGGAGGCCTCGGGATCGCCCGTATCGGTCCAGTTTCCAGTTCGATCGTTCCAACGATTGATCGCGTCAACTCCAAGTACACCGATGCCGTTGTACACGACGTACCCGTTCGGGGCGGCGGGGTCGATGATGACGATTCCACCGTTGGATTGGCGATTATTTGGATCGTTTGGAGCAGGCGCGTTCGGGATCAAATCGCCCGCCTTGTTGCGTCCGGGAAGGTTGGAACCGACTCCTGCCACCACAACGCCACGCGTCGCGGTGAGTTGGAATCTATTAACGCTGACATAGCTGTAGTCGCCACCGGAGATTGCAGCTGGGGAAACCCAGGCCAACGTTCCAAGGGCACCTACTTGAGCAAGCGCGTTTCCACTCGCATCGATCTCGAGGCGGTCCACCACATCCACCAGGCGTCGGTTGCCCGCGTCTGCAATGAGGTAGTGAGTCCACTGTTCGAGAGGACGTGCATTAGAGAATCGGTTTTGTGCCGCGGTAACAAAGGTTTGGTAAACCACCACGTCGCGCGGGTTGTTGAGCGTGATCGACTCACCATTCCGGAAGTTGACGGGCAACGATGCGGGATCAATGTTCAGCTCGCTGATGCTTCTTCGAACCAAGCCTGTGGGCTGCATTCGGAGAACGCGGTTCGCACCCGATTCGACCACAACGATATCTTGCGATCCCGGGATTTGCTTCACGCGGGTTGGTCGAGAAAGCTTGCCCGAGTTTCCTGCGGAGCTTAGGACGCCTTCTCCGAACCGGATACTTGCCGTGCTATCGAACAAGGTATTGCCGGAACTGTCGACCTTGGTGATACGACCCTCGTCGGCCACCCAGAGATCGATCTTTCGGAAGCCGGTCAGCCCTGCCGCGTTCCATGCAACGAGGGTTCCAGCACCGGGCACGGCTCCAAGAGCGGTGGTTGCACCGGGAACGATGGCTTGTGCGAGTCGCAGCTTGAAGTCGTCGAACGAGACCCTTCCACGCTCGGCACTGTTTTGCGGCGCCTGAGGCCATACATAGTTCGGGTTAGGAACAATGGCAGAGAGGCTCAGCTGCCGGGTTTGCCAAGGCACACCTGCAACTGCAGATCCATCTCGTGGGAAGTCCATCGAGATGACCTGTCGGAGGTAGGGTCGAAGCCCATCTGCAACCACCGTCCTTGCTTCGAAGGCGGATGGAGTGTAAGCGGCAAGGTTCGGATAGAAGCGAGCCGCATCGTTATCGGTGACGCGAACGGCGGACGTGATGTCGATATCGGCTCGAATCGCGGTCACATATCCAAACGGACGAGGAGGCGCCGCAATCGAAGCGTTTCCATCAAGAACGTCTGGAACATAAGACGTTCCCGCCACGAACACCGTGTTGCCCGTTACCACTGGCGCGCTTGCCGGAATGACCCCGTGCATGATGGTGTACCAGCGAAGCGGACTCCATCGGTCGCGAGTAAGGCTGGGGTCGATGAACAGATCAGGCTGACCTTGCCGTTGGATGTTGACCGGGAGACTTAGGTTGATCGAGTCCGTGATGGCTCCGCGGGTAGCGGTCATCATGTTGTCGAGGCGAATCAACGAACCTGCGCCATTTGCGCCCCGCTCGACGGAGACAAAGTTGCTCGTAAGTCGAGAAGGAACTTCCGGGCTCAGCGCGTTGGTGCTTCTCGCTGGGTCTGGCTGGGCGATGGTGAAGTTCGTGCCCACGTCGACCGGGAGAGCGATCTCCGGAGTCGGCGGATTCTCGTTGAAGGCCATCAAGACGCCAACGTTGAGGAACTGAATTGGACCCTTTTGGGCGATTGCCGTGACGTAAACCGTACCGTTGCGAATGCTGGGCGGACTCACGAAGCAAACTCGGCGAAGGGGGCCGCCGAGGAGCGAACCTACCGAGAAGCCACCCAGATCAAGATATTGCAACGGGTCATGGTCGGGCAATAGATCGTTGACCCGGGCACTTCCTCCGTTGTATCGCCAGTTCAGACCACTCGCATGGAGATCCCATCGAAGAACGAGTCGGAAGTTTCCGCGTCCTTCTTCTTTAATGCCGAACAGCGATCCTCCCGCCTCATTCGTGTTGACCTGAGTGACGGGCACTCCGTTCGAACCGAATCCGATCGGCCGACCAACGGTGCAGAAAAGGTTTCCGTTCGGGCTGAGCGCGACGCCGCCTAGAACCTGTCGAGCGCCGCCAACATCTGGGAAGTTGATTCGACCGCGCTCAATCGCACCTTTTTGGCCAGAGTTCACGGCAGCCCAGTCGATGGTGTAGTCGATTCTCACTCGTCCCGACCAGTCGTCGGTGGTGAGCGCTTGACCTGCGGCGGTTAGGCCGAGTCGAAGTTGCCCGGGAGAAGATTGAGATCGGGCACCGGTGAAAAGGTTGGCCAGATCGTTTCCGTTCAAGGCCCGACCGTTATCATCGAGTGCCGAAACTTTGATCCCCAGAGGGTGCTGGGCATCGCTGAGGAAGATGGGCAGTCCCGCTTGGTTTGCTCGGGTCGTGATCACGAGATCAGCACCATCGCGCTCCACGCGGAACGGCCGCTCGCCCTTGGCACTGAACCAATAGCTAACGATTCCGGTGTTTTGCTGGGTAGGCGTGGTGGACGACTGGAAAGGTACGTAAACGACCTTGTCGTATCCACCAGAGGAGTCGGCGACAGGAATCTCACCCACCGCTCCAAATCCGCACCATCGTGGCACGTTGTACTGCGCGGTCAATCCAACTTCAAAGCTTTGGCCGGGTGCATTGAGCGGGGACTGAAGAACCGTAAGGGTGCGCATATCCGCCACCCACACTCGTCCTCCGTTAGCGGGTCCAACCGTTGGGGCAGAGTCAAAGACGAATGCTAGACCATCCACGATGGTCGGAGCGATTGGCGTCCCGGTTACGCTCGCGGCGCCTACTCCAGGCGTGAGGGGCGCGGTGACCGGAGCGAGGTTATCCGAAGCAGGTCCCACTCGCAGCGAGCGTCCGTTCGGCGTGCTGAAAATTTGGTAGACGTGGAGGCGACCCTGTGAGTCCGTGACGGCGACAATGTTGGTCGGCGCACCACCTTGAGCATCGGGAACCTCGGCACACACCGGGGCGGAAATTCCTCCCGCAATCGGGGCGGTTCGGAATAGAATGTCGCGATCTTCGCCGTCGCTTAGATCTTGGAAGCCGTCATCCGGATTGCCATCTTGATCAATATCCGCAGAAGGTTCGGCGTCGTAAGCAATGATCTGGTTTCCGGTGCTCACGAAGACCATGCCTTTGAAGATTACGGGCGGGTTGTAATCAATGGTGCTAGAGCTGGGCTTCGGCGTTGGGAACGGGTCTGCAAATGCTCGAAGGAGCGGTGCGCCTAGATCCGCGGCGTTAGAGAAATTCTTTCGGCTACCCGAACCCGTTTGGGCAGACTCGGCGGAGAGATAGGCCAGGTTCATTCCGAACTTGGCAGCCGCAACACCCTCTGCCGAAAGTTGGGCGGGGCGTGCATTGAAGAGCACGTTGGAAACGTAGTTGGCGTCGTTTTGCGTTCGGTTGACCTTCTGCGCAATGATTCGCGAGGTCACCACGACGAAGCCATCGCCGATTTTGGCGGTTGCGATGGTCGGTCGGTTCGATGCAAAAGAAACGCCCGTGAGCTTGGCAAACTCAGCGACCATGCTGTTTTGCAGCAGATCCATCCCTGGTGCCCAGGTGCCGGGCACGGCGGGCGAGATTCCAAAGTTGGTTGCGTTCTGAAGCCATCCGATATCGCGGAGGCTCATCTCATTTGGACGCTGCATCAGCGGGTGCGTAAGATCGGCAACCCAGTTGGTTCCAGCGTTGAAGGTGTCAAAGGTGTACGGATATCCGTTCGTTGGATCGACCGGATTTTGAAGCGTGCCGCTGCCTGCGTCGGCCGTGATCGCCTCTATCCAGAGCGTGCCACCCTTATCGACAAACTTTCGAAGCTTCTCTCGATCCTCTGGATTGAACTGAATGGGAGCAGCCGATGCGGGGGCGAGAAGGAGAATGTCGTACTCAGACAGGTCGGCATCGGTTGCCTCGTCCAGCTTCACTTCCCAGTACGCGGCATGGCTCTTTTGGAGCCGCAATCCGGCGTTGACTCGGCCCGCAAAAGTCGGGTTGTTGATCGAGGCATCAAAAGCTCCCCACCGAGCGTAGTCGTCCGTGCTGAGGAAGCCCGCACCGAGCGGGTTTACAAAGTTCCAGCCCGCAGGCTTGATTGAGTTGACCGAATCTAAGTTGTAGAAAGCGTGAGGAGCGGCCGACTGCACGTAGCGGTTGACTGCTGTAACGCCTACGCCTCGGCGAAGCGGAAGAATGACTCCCGCTCGAACGTCCGTCTTGCGAGTACTAAACGTCTGTTGCGCCGAAGCCGCACCAGTGAGAGCGACCAGCGAAGCGACTAGACCGAGGCGGTACATCATTTCAATTCTCCAAAGTATGCAAGTGTCGGGCTAACTGGGAGTCTAGGCATCGGGGGCAGAGTCACTACCTCGCCATCGGCTCCCACTTCGTATCGAACAACTGGGTTGTCGTTATCTAGCGGCTGTCTAGAGGACGAATACTGTCCACGGGCGCGCCCGGTCGCCAGAACCGGATCGTATCGAATTTCAAGGTTCGGGTAGTACAGCGCATCGCCAACGACGGGGTTGCCCGTGCCGAAGTCGATCGCGTTGAAGCGGTGAATATTTGGGATAGTTGGGACATTCGTTCCAGCGAGGAGGCCGGTTGCACCCGACGTTCCTGGAATCCAGCCCCACTTGCGAAGCCATTCGGCTTGTTGCGCCATAGGAGGCGGCATGTTCTCCGTGATCGAACCAATGACCTTGATTTTGATGTCAAGCGGCTCTCCATAGAACGGAGTTTGGGGCGTGGAACCGTAGTTTTTCAGCCGCTCTTCGTTCGCCAGCCGGAACGCCACGTTTCGATCTCCACCCACGGCCGGTTGAGCGAGGAACGCGTTGAGGCTGGCAATGTAGCCCTGTCGCGTATCGGCTGAGTTGGGGTTGAACCAGTCACCGGGAATGACAAAGAACGAGCCCTCTTCGGCGAAGATCGAGGCTTCGATTCGGACATCAGCAGGCACGATCGCGGTGCGAGCCAAGAGAATATTTCCCGTTGGGACGTTGCCAAACGAGGTCGTGTCGAGTTCGATTCGGTTTGATCCTTGGAACCGGTACGTCTGAACACCGTGAACCGAGTTGTACGTAAGCGTATCGGCGGCGGCGGTTGGTCCTGCTGAAGGAAGGACCAACTGATGGGCAACGGTTTCGTACTTCGGCGATCGTTGCCAGTCGTTCGCACCCAATCCGTAGATAGGTCCGAATGCGGGAACCGCTGCTTGAAGGGCGAGGTAGTGCGGAATCGCTCCGTTGGTTGCGGATCCGCTCGTTTCGAAGTTGTACGGCGTGGAACCTAAGATCGTATTAACGTTCAGCGTGTAGAACGAGCTTGTGGGACCAGGATTCGAGTATTCGAGAGCTTGCGTGACCAGCAGCGAAACTCCATTGTTACTGGTGTTGGAATAGTCGATAAAGCTTGGCTGACCGGTTCTCTCGTCGTAACCCAACTCAAAGTCGAGCGACAGTCCGCCATCTGGGGCGAGGAGTCGGAGTGCATTAAAGCCGCCGTTGCCCTGTCCGCCTGCAAGAGTTTGCGTGTTGCGCTCTGCAGCAGGACCCACAAACATCGTTGGGTTCAAGGCAACGTAGTCCTTCGCCATGAGCATCAACGTCGATCGGCTAAACCGTACGGCACGACTGAACGGGACACCGTAAGCGATGGGCGCGATAGGACCGGTTTCGGTCACATCGTTTCCAACCTGGCCCTTGAGAAGGCTGCCCTCGATGTATACGGTTCGGTTGGAGACAACGGTCATTTGGACGTCGGTCGGGATGATTCCTCGAACTCGGACGTTTCCTTCAAAGTAAAGGACACCGTTGAATGCCGGACCCTGATCGTAGTCGGCGGGGGTGAGGCCCGGGGCTTCAATACTGGCGCTCAGCCCTGGGGTGAGTGCGTTGATGATTCGAACTCGACCATCTGAGCCTCGTCCGACGCGGTATCGCAGAGTCGCTTGTCCCGAATCAGCGCCGTTCGGTCCCTTCCAAGTGCGCTCTTGCGCATCCTGGTCAGGGAAGGCGTTCCGGGTGACGTAAAAACCGTCAAAGGTTAAACGAAGCGACGCTCCCACGGGGATGTAAAACGGCCCCTTCCATCCGGATCGGAATGCAGTGCCTTGACCATATGGGTTGAGCCAGTCTTGCACCTGGGATACGTTTCCACCCGCAAGTTGTCGTCCTCGCTCGTCGCTCGGAACCTGGAAGTCGCTAGCGTTATCGACGTACACGCCCTGTCCGTGACCGTATCGACCGGTATTTGCGGCCTCTTCACCGCCCGGACCCGTACGATTGATCGGGAATCCGCTATCGCGCGTCAGGGTGACGTAGCGGCTGACCCCGTTTGTGTCGTCGTTCGGTAAGACAGTAGGTGCGCGGAGGTAACCAACGCCGCGAGGAGCACCGGAAGCGTCCATCGTCGCCTCACCGTCTCGAAGGATTCCACCGAGAGTGCTGAAGTTATCAGCATTGGAGTCAAGACCGGAATTGTTATTCAGGATTGCGCCGTTGGTCTCCCAGTTGGCGCCGTTCCAGATGGTGGATCGTACGAAGAGGCGAGAGAGCCGATCTGCCCCGCCGATCCTTCCACTCACCGCGAAAACGTCTCCGAAAACAGGATTGAGGTTTGTATTGACTCCCCCGTGAATGCGGAGGTCGCCATTGACGCGAATGCCACCGAAAGCAGAGTTAATCGGGAGTCCCAATGCTTCGGTCCCATTCGCTCCGCCCACGGCTAAGTTGAATAGAGGAACTTCTCTGGAGCCCAGAACTTGAACCGGTTGAACCGGAACATCGCCACCGGAAGCATCCACCATTCGAGCACCAAGCTCGGTAGGAACGCCGAGCTCGGCGGGTCGCGTCACTCGGTACTTGTTGTGGACGAATCGCGCGTAATCGGTGATTCCAATCTGCGCGAAGGCGAACAGCTTTCGACCCGTGACGAGTTTCTCGTCGAACGACCTCATCTTGCTGAGTTCATTCGCGACTTGGGCATCGGCCGTAAAGTTTCGAATACGGACTCGACCACGTCGAGTGCTAAGCGTGGGGTCGTTCGGGTTGGCAATGGCTCCGGGTCGTCCAACGGATTCGATGACCAAGTAGTTTCGAGCTTTGCCCGGCTCTTGAAGGCCACCGACAGGGCTCACTCGGACGCCAATCGCGTTTCGCCCCGTAAAGATGGCGGCGTCCCCCGGGGCGTATCGCACTCGGACAAGCGCTCGACCGTTGTTAAAGCTCACACGGTGGAACGGACCTAGACCGTCGGGACCGCCTTGATCCTGGAAATTGAGGCCAGGAAATCGAACCGGATTCCCACTGACACGCGGGGCGGGTCGCAGGTAGTACGCATCAGGATCAGTCGTAAACTCAGCGGTCAATGGAAGCGATGGCTGACCTCGCCAGTCCGCACCCATCTCCGAGTTCATTAGCTGCTCGTGAGCGTAGCGGATTCCTGCTTCGGCGAAGTCGTTTGCTCGGTCTGCTTCGGCACTTCGATCGGTGGACTTAATCGTTCGGCTGAGGATTCCGGCATAGACCGCGCCGAGGACAAGCAGCACGCCCAGAATGATCAGCGCGATGATAAGGGTTTGACCCTTCTCCTGCCTGGACTTTCGAATTTGCGTGTTGTTCATAGCCTTATCGAGTGAAATTGCGTACAGCAGCGGTTGCCTTCAACGTAACGGTCTGCGGGTTCGGAACCGTCGATTGTGGATAGTTCCGGATGGTCAGCAGGATTGAGATCAGATCTCTAGTGTCATAGTCGACAGCGACGATGTCGTTGTTCCCTGTGAATTGGAAACGGTAAGCCACTCGGACCTCTCCTGGTCCAGAGACCGTGTTGCCCGTGATGGGATCGACTTCGGTCATCTGAGCGGGGATAGGCACTTCGGACTGGCTGCAGAGCTGGATGTAGCCGGCCTTGAACCGCGGCTGAATGACGGCGCTCACGAAGTTACCGGGCGTGTAGTTAGCGGGCGGGACGGCGAGGCCCAGCGCAGCGTAATCCGGCTCCGGAAGATCTCCGTAGTTGATTCGATACTCGTTGGGACCCGGCTCTCGAGTGACTCGGCGATATCGGATGAGGGTTCCGTAGTTCGGCCCTGGGTTCTGATCTGGACCAAAGACTTCCTCGCTACCCGGCACCACGCGGCATCGTCGTAGGGGAGCTCCAGCGGCTCCGCCCAGCGGAGAAGTCGGGTGCAACGGTCCGAGAGTGCCATCTAGTTGAGGCGTTACTCGAAGGTCGATGAAGCGGTGAGCTCCACCAACTTCGCCAAGCCAAGCCGGGATTCCATTTTGGTTGTTACGCGCGTCGGACCAGATCTTGTTGAACTGTCGGTTGATCGAAGCAAACTGAGCGTCGGAGAACGTGCCCGTTCCAACCGCCGGATCGTTCGTCGGGGTGAATGCATCGCCCGCGGGTCGCTCCGGAAGATTCTGAACTCCCACGGGCGGGAACGCAGCCGTCGGATTGCCCACCGATCCGATAGGGAATCCGGTGATCACGGCTCCGGTTGAGCTGTTCACAACGAACGGCATAAAGTTGTCGCGATAGTCCGTGTTCGTTGAACTCAGCCATCCCGATACCGTGTTGGATGCGCTCACGGCATCAGAGAACGGATATCGCCGACCCGTTGAGACGCTGCGTGCGAAGACAGAGGCGTTGAAAACCTCGAGTCCGACGGAGTCGTCCGTATCCGGCACGACGTCCACTGGGTCCATCAGATAGACCGAGAAATCGTTGAGGTTGCTGCTCGGGTAGTTCCCCGGGACCAGCTGAGCCGAGCGCTTACGCCCGACAACGTAAAAGTTGCCCGTCGTAAAGCCAGAGGGATAAATCCGTACCCGCAGGTTGCTCCACTGACCATACTGGCCGCGGAAGACTTCCGGTCCAATTTCTGGCCCATTGTCGGACTCTTCACCCAGACGCGCCGCAGTTTGCCCAGTGGTGGGGTCGTTGCTGACTCGAGATGGCTTGAGTTGCATCAGGGGAACCATGCGCGGCGTGTACTGCCCGGGCGCTCCGGCAATGGCGTCTAGGTTGACGAGCCTGGTGCTTCGCTCGTAAGCGGGAAGAACCATGTCGTACCGCGAAACCTCAGTGAGGATCGTGGATCGCCGAATCCAGTTTCGGATCCGAACCGCCTTCGCGTTGTTCGCAATGATATTCCCTGCCCCATCTCGGTCTGGCAAGAAGAAGTTGGGATCATCGATCAGAGGCTGTGAAACCGCTCCGTTTACCGTCCGTGGGTCCGCATTGAAGAACCGTGGGTTGGTGGACATCACCGTGCCGGCTCCGGTGTTCACGGGCACATAGGGCTCGACCTCTGCCGAATAGAGGACGTAAAGGTTATCTCGTCCACCTGCGGTTCGCACAAGGAGTCCATCGTAAGGGTTGGCATACTCCTGGAACGGATCACGGCGACCAATCCAGTAGCGGCGGATGGTTTGGCCCGGCGCCATTGGGAGGGTGATTTGCCCTTTCGGAGCGCTCAAAGTAGGGTCGATCTTCCCTGTTGCGGGATCGATGAAATTACCCGGACCCGAGGGATTCCGCCCTTCTTTGGATGGCGTGACGATATCCAGCTTTGCGAACGGAAGACCTACGAGGACGATCGCTCCTGCATTCGTCGGGGTCACTCGCGTTCCATCCGGAGCTTTGCCCTGAGCAGGGACAGGCACTTCGATATTAACCAGTCCGCCAACCCCGTTCGGGTCTCGGACCAAACTTGCGGAGCCGATTTCCGTCGTCAGTTTGTCGACCAGCACTCGGGCTCGGTCTTGAGCATCGCCGTACGCCTGAGCCGTTCGAGTGAAGTTAAAGCCCTGGAAGAGCGGCACGATAATGATGCTCAGCAGAACACCCGTGATGGCGATAACGGTAATGAGTTCGACGAGCGTAAATGCCCTACGACCGTTTTTTAGCGTCTTCACTTTCGTTTCCACGGTGGATTGTTTCTCAGTCATGATCGCCCTCATTCCGCAGACTCATTTCGGTCGATAAAGGTTTCCTTCGTGCGAATGTTCCACTGTCTGGCCCATCGCGAGTAGCCAAAGTTCAAGTTCTGCACTTCGTCGTTGGTGAGAGCAAAGAAGTTAGGGTTCCAAAAGGCGCGAGCCTTGATGCTGGCACCACGAACGCCTTCGAGCGGTCCACCCGGTCGAGTCAGGTTGAGTCGACAGTTGACGGGGTTGGCGTCGGGCACGATCTCCTCAAGGTCGATTGCGGGCATTGGAACTGCGATCGACTCGTTGCGGGTGTAGAAGCGAACCACACCTTGGACGCCCTCAAGGGTCCGGGGAACACCGTTCGAGTCAATGTAGTGCAGCCGACCGATGCTTACCGTCTGACCGGCATCCATTCGCGGGAAGTAGATTCGTCGGTTAAGTCCGGCAAGAGTTGGGTTGGCACCACCAGGGTAGACAAAAGTCGGTGCAAGGAGCCCAGTCGCGGTCGGGGATACCGAATAGCGATTAGCGGCCTTGAAAATGTGAAGCGCCCAATTCTTTTTGGCGGAGTAGACCACCCGCAGGGAGCGATCATCTAGCCTCACGGATTCGGTGGCACCTGTGGGTAAAAGCAATACCCCTGTGACTCCGTTAACGGGGTTTGCGTCAGCATCGAAGAACTGCAGCTCGCCAAGTCCCTTATTGACTCGTAGGGTTTGAACGCCGTTGAAGCTCTCATACAAAACGCCACCGGTGTCGAGATCGACCACGTACAGGTTGTCTGTCCCGGCTCCTTGAGTCGGCGAGAGGTCAACCGTGAGTCGCGAAGCCGGAGGAACGAGTTCGAACAGCGCGCTGAGTTCAAGTTGTTGCTCAACCGTGTTGTCAGGAGCGCGGTCGTTCACGGTTCGCAGGCTCGGAATGGCGACCCGGTACACATTGTTCGCAACCGGGAAGACATCCGTTGTTCCATTCGGCTGATCCACGTTGACGCTTGTGGCCGAGAGTCGGAAGTCCTCTCGTAGGGCTCGCCAGTCCTTCACCGTGTAGTCCAGGAAAACTCTCTTCGGTTCCCGCGAAGTGCCCGGGCGCTGATCGAATTGACTGTACGCGGCGGGATTGAACATCAAGATGCCGAGTTGGCGGTTCAAAACCGTGTATTGGAAAGCGTTGCCCGGCGTAAAGGCAATGGGAAGACTGAATGGCACTTCTTCATAGAGCCGGTTCACACGCAGAGAACTGGGGTCAAGGCTTACGAACGTCGCTCCACCTGGAAGCGGGGCGAACACCGCGCTTGCCGCAACGACCGGATCGACTCCAGCGGTAGGCACTTGAGCAACCAACGCGTATTGAACGAGGTTGCCACCCAAGAGCGCGTTGACGGTTGCGGAAACCCGATAGAGCGCAGGGGCTCCACCCGCGAGATTCGGGAAGTGAATCTGCGCGTTCTGACCTTCCGGACCTTGAAGCGAAACCTCATATTCAGCGAGATCTCCTGCAGGACGATCTCCACGGCGCACCATGTACTCGCGACCGTAGATGGCGAGATCCAGCGGCTGCGAAGCGTCCCGAGGAACTTCCAGGGGTGCGAAATCTACGTTTACGACCGATCCGAACGGCGCGCCAGAGTTTGCTGCTCCGCTCAAGAATCGGGGAGCAGAGAGTCGATGGCCTTCACCAACGATTCTTCGGAAGTGGTTGGCACCGGAAACGAGGGTCCAGGGTTCGGTCGGATTTGCTCCAACCATGGCGACTCCATCATTCCGAATGCCTGTAGCGTTCGGTGCATAGTCTTGGGGAGAGCGCGTGATGTCGATGCTATACAGGCCGTTGCCGAGCGGCTGAACGGCAGCGACGTAGTTAGGAACGCTTCCGCCTTTTGCCTTGAGTCTCTCAAGTTCGGAGTCGAGCAGAGCAGATGCCATCGCGGCGTCACGCGTCCGGTCCAGAATTCGGAAACCACCAGGGAAAATCTGCGCGACGGCCAATATGCCAACCAGGAAGACAACAATGACAACCAGCACCTCAACAAGGGTGGTGCCACGCTGTTGGTTGCGATAAGGCGCTTGATTCTGATTCATGGTGAGAATTCTCTGCCCTAGCATTTCGATGCAAGGAAGGTCAGGGGAGGCAAGAGCCTCCGTTAGGGCTCCAGTCGCCAGGCTCTTTCCGACATTAGGCGCGAATCAACGGCCTTTGCCGAACCGCCCAGGAAGAGGACAATGTCCTTACTCTGGCCGCCAAGAAGCGTGTTACCGCCCGAGTAGCTTCTAAAGTAGGTGTTCCAGGTGATCACGGTCGATTCTGGCGGTTCGGTGTAGCCAAGCTGCCTTGGGTCGTCTTCAGCACTGCCCGCAGCCACACCATATCCCGACCAGAATCGGGTGTAGTGCACTTCGTAGGCCGACGCTCCGTCCCCGAGTCGAACCGGCGCCACGTCATAGCCACTGATCGCCCAGAATCGTCCGGCATCGTTTGCTGCTGGGCTGGAAGACTGTGCGTACTCACCGGCTCCGGTTAGGTCGTAAGCGAAGTAGCTAAGGCCTGCGACGTTGGAGAGGTCGGAAGAAAATGCTTGGCGGGCCTGTGCCGTATCGTCGAGTGCGGTGATGACGCCATCCCCGTTCAAGTCGATGAAAGGAGCCGATCCTACGGCTCGGTTGTCGCCTGCGGGCCAGATGCCTGCCACTAAGAGGTCTTTTGGCACTCGCGCATAGTTAGGGCGAAGAGTGTCCAAACTCTCAATGCGTTTCGGATAAAGAGCACCGACAACGAGGTTGGCGGGGATCACTTCCGCAGTTCCCTGTTGGAACTGGTAGGGCGTGATGTAGCCCAGCAGTGCGGGAGGATAACCGCCTTGGTCTGCTCGGTACTGCTGGAGAGCTACGCGAATCGCATTCATGTTGCTGATGTCGCTGCTCTTAAAAGCGCTGTCTTTCACGCGAGCGTAAACCGGGAAGGTGATCGCCGCCAGGATGGCGATGATCGCAATCACGGTCAACAACTCGACCATCGTAAAGGCGCGCCACCGGCGATTTGCCCTAGCGGCGGATGCATTTTGCGTTGTCGCGGTGCTACCCATCATTCTTGTACCTTCCTTTATAGAAATCCCCTCATTGGTCTGACTACCCGATCTAGAAACCTGTTCCGCGAATAGCCGTCATAAATTTGCAAACTTTTCCAAGTCGTGGCGTTTCGGTTCCCGGTCCACCTGGTGAAGAGACGTCGCTTTTCCAGACGGAGACTCTCCGGTCATGTTCTTCCAATACGAATCCCAGAGACCCGACACCAACCCAGGAAATACCATACAGGTGATTGCGCCAATTGCCAAGTAGGGACCGAACGGAATTGTGGTCACCGATGGCTTCCAATCGTCTTCCTCGATGCTTTCCGACTCGGGATCATAGCCGAGTTTTGTCCAGAGCGCGGGCCAGAAAATTCCGACTACATCAAGAGAGACGAGGTAGCAGGCTCCAAGTACAACTAGATCTTTGATCGGTTCGGGCTTGTACTCCTCTTGCCCGTCTTCAGCTGGGTCCGCGCCTTCTTCGGTCGGTTGCTTGCCCTTTAGACTGCGAATTGCGAGAAGGAGGAGAGGAATCACGAGGCCTGCCACAACCGCAATGGCAATTGATCCGAGGACGAATCCGGCTCCAATGACGGCACCAATGCCGCGCATCATCTTGATGTCACCGTGCCCCATCGCATCCTTTCCAAAAGCCACTCGCCCAAGGAATGCGATACCCCAGAGAACACCCCAGCCAACCAAGTAGCCCCAGGCGAACTCGGTCCATCTTCCGGTGACGGACGCGAACAGGATTCCTAAGAAGAGAAGAAAAGCGTTGATCTCGTCCGGGATGATGTACAGCTCCCAGTCGATGAAGATGATGGCAACCAATGTGGCGGCGGTTGCCAGGTAAATGCAACCTCTGATCCAGTCGCTATTGGGCCCGCCATCTACAAAGTAGCGCCACCAGATCCCGGCCCAAAGGGTTCCCGTGACTACCTCTACAAAGAAATAGCGGGGAGCGATTTTAACTTGGCAGTATCGGCACTTCCCTTTTGAAGCCAGCCAACTGAACAGAGGCACGAGGTCTGGCATGTCCAGAGGGTGCTTGCAGTTGGGGCAGAAGCTCTTACTCGGATTAGCAAGTGAAATCTTGCGAGGCAGACGGTAGATGACGACGTTGAGGAAGCTTCCAATGGTCGCCCCAAGGAAAAAGCCAACGATCCAAGTCCATTCTGGAAACATCTATTCGTCGGTCCTCCTTGCTCCGATGGCGACTCTCTTCGCCGCGAAATCTGCAGGGGCATACTACCCCTTCTAAGTTAAAAAACGGTACCTGAAATCAGAAGGGACCCTCGACGCCTGTCTGCCGAGAGTCCCTTTTTGATCAGCGTTTTGAGCTGCTTATTCGTCGCCGCCGCCAGAAGAAAGCGAGCTGATAACTTTAACGAGCGGCAAGAACATCGAGATAACGATGAAGCCGACGATAAAGCCAAGGCTGACGATCATGATCGGTTCCAGCGCTGCAGTGAGCGACGCCAGGGCGGCTTCCACTTCTGCCTCGTAGAAGTCAGCGATCTTTTGAAGCATGAAGTCGAGCGAACCGGACTCTTCACCGACTCCGATCATGTGAACGACCATCGGCGGGAAGAGCTTAGATGCCTCCAGCGGGTCGCCAATTCGATCTCCTTCTCGGATCCGGGCTCGTGCCTCAAGGATGGAGTCGGACATGATCGTGTTTCCGATCGTGCCTGCAACCGTTTCCATAGCCTGAAGGATCGGAACACCGGAGGTGAGCAACGTACCCATCGTTCGGCTGAATCGGGCCAAACAGATCTTGTGGTGAAGTTTGCCGAAAACCGGAACCTTCAACTTGATTCGGTCCATTACCCGACGTCCAAATCTCGTGGAGACGAAGAGTCGGTGAGCGATCATGATGATCGCCGTCGAAAGGAGGATGATCCAACCCTTGTGGAGAAGGATGTTCGAAATGTCGATCAGGAACTGAGTCGGTGCGGGCAGGTCGTCCGCCTTCAGTCCAAGGTCCGTCAGAATGGCCGCCCATTGAGGAACGAACCAGTAGACGAGGAAGAAGGTGATACCCGCGGACATGACCATAACCAGAACTGGGTAGGTCAAGGCCGACTTAACTTTTCGTCGCAGAGCAACGTCCGCTTCCAAGAATTGGCTGAGACGCTGGAGAGATTCTTCCAGAACACCACCAACTTCACCCGCTTTGATCAAACCAATGAAGAGCGAGGAGAACGACTTCGGGTGGCGTTGCATGGCTCGGGAGAGCGATTCGCCTCCTTCAACACGCGTCGAAAGGTCGATGAGGACCTTTTTCAGCCTAGGGTCTTGAGTTTGGGTGCTCAAGACGTCCAAGCAACGAACGAGCGATACGCCCGCGTCGACCATCGTTGAGAACTGTCGGCAGAAGACCGACAAGTTCGCAAGTTTGATTTTTCCGTATTGTTTCGTCTTCGGGCTCTTCGCCTTGATCATCGTAAGCTCGATGATTTCGAGCCCTTGATCACGGAATTTGCCACGCAAAAATTCTTCGCTCTCTGCGTCGGCAGTTCCTTTCTGAAGACCGCCCATGGCGTCTCGGAAGGTGTAGTTATAGACAGGCATGTTGTTTTCCTAGACTACTGAAAGATTGTCGGTCGTTCGCCCTTTTTCAGGGAGGCGCTTATCGGCGAGGAGGCTGTTGACCTCCGGGGCCAGGGGGTCCACCTTGACCGCCAACGGCGGCAGTGGCGAGCATCTTCTTAAGTTCTTCTGCGTTCTGGCAACGAGCCATGATTTCGTCCAACGTGACCAATCCCTTGAGGAAGAGGTCTCGAAGGCACTGGTCCATCGTGGTCATTCCCATTGCGCCGGAAGTTTGGATCATCGATGTGATCTGGTGCGATTTGGCTTCGCGAACCAGGTTTCGAATAGCGGGCGATGCCAACATGATCTCGTTGGCAGGCACCCGACCCTTGCCGCCTGCTCTGGGCAACAACTGCTGCGAGATGATCGCGACGAGGTTGTTGGAGAGCTGAACACGGATTTGCTCCTGTTGTCCGGGAGGGAAAACGTCGATCATTCGGTCAACCGACTCTGCAGCGTTGTTGGTGTGCAGGGTGGCGAAGACCAAGTGACCCGTTTCTGCCGCGGTAACCGCGAGCGAGATGGTTTCCATGTCGCGCATTTCACCAACGAGCAAGATGTCCGGGTCTTCCCGAAGGGATGCACGCAGAGCGTTCAAGAACGACTTCGTGTCTTGACCCAACTCACGCTGGTTGATCACCGACAGCTTGTGTTGGTGCACATATTCGATCGGGTCCTCGATCGTAATAATGTGGTGCGCGTGGTTCATGTTGATGTGGTTGATCATCGCCGCGAGCGAAGTCGACTTGCCCGAACCCGTAGGTCCGGTGACGATGATCAGTCCACGAGGCTTTTCGCAAATTCGCTTAAGAATGTGCGGAAGGCTCAACTCTTCGATGGTTGGAATCTTGGAGGCGATTAATCGGAACGCCGCCGCAGTCGATCCCATTTCTCGATACAGGTTGACCCGGAATCGTGCTCGGGAGGTGGGTCCACCCGGAACGCGCTGCTCGAACGGAATCGGCAGAGCGTAAGAAAAGTCGAGTTCGTACGTGGTCTCAAACTTCTGAATGTTGTCATCCGAAATGATGTCGTACATCATCCGTTGGATGACCTCTGGGAAGAGGGCTTCGTAGTTCAAACGCTTCAACTTACCGTCGTGGCGAATGACGGGCGGGCTGTTCTGACAAATGTGCAGGTCCGACGCGTTCATGTCGACCATGATGTTCAGCAACTCGTCGATGTGAAGGTCCATGACCTCCTCGGGCGGACCGAGGGGACCTTCGTCTCCAGGCTTCCCGCTGATAACGATCACCTTCGGAGGCTCGTTCGCGGGCGGAGTGTAGCCTGGCTGTTGACCGGGCATTCCGGGTTGCTGCCCAGGCTGATAACGCTGCATCGGATCGTTTTGCATGGATGGTTCAGTGTACGTTTGGTTTTCTGATTTACGAGTGTTAGAAACCTGCGGTAAAGACAACACGCATAACTTCTTCTGGGGTTGTGATGCCCTGAAGAACCTTCACGAGTCCGTCTTCCCGAAGCTCCATCATGCCGCCTGCTTTGGAGGCTTCTTTAATATCGTTTAGAGGGGCGCGGCGAACAACAAGTTCCGCAATTTCTGCGTTCATCGTCATCAGCTCGTGGAAGCCGGTTCGGCCTCGGTAGCCGGTCATTCGGTTGTTCTCGGCTGGAATTCCGCGATAGAGCGTCACGAGTGCTTCCGGATCGGTGACCTTGAAACCAAAGCGCCGAAGATCCATCTGCGAAACTTCGTAAGGTTCCTTGTTCTCAGCGTCGATGCGTCGTCCAAGACGTTGGGCAAGAACACCAATGACCGTCGCTGCGATCAAGTAGGGCTCGACGCCCATGTCGATCATACGAAGGGTAGCGGACGGAGCGTCGTTCGTGTGCAGCGTAGACAAGACCAAGTGGCCCGTAAGCGCCGCTTCAATCGCGATTTCAGCCGTTTCAAGGTCCCGCATTTCTCCGACCATGATGATGTCGGGGTCTTGCCGGAGGTAGGCACGAAGCGCGGTAGCAAACGTTAGACCCGCCTTTCGGTTCATCTGAACCTGCGCGATACCGTTGAGCTGGTACTCGATCGGGTCTTCAGCAGTGATGATATTGACGCCAACCGTGTTGAGCTTGTTAAGAACCGAGTACTGCGTGGTGGTCTTTCCGGAACCCGTAGGACCCGTACAGAGGAACATTCCGTTCGGCTGACTGACCAGCTCCTCGATCTTCAGCTGGTGCATCTCGGTGAAACCGATCTTCTCAAGACCGATCATAACGCTGGTCTTGTCGAGGATCCGCATAACGATCTTCTCTCCAAACGGCGTCGGGATCGAGCTAACCCGAAGGTCGATTTCTTTGTTGTTGTGTCGGACTTCGATACGACCGTCTTGCGGAACACGCCGCTCGGCGATGTTCATGTCGGCCATGATCTTGAAGCGGCTGATAAGCGGAGCCATCAGCGACCGTGGAACGGTCATCGCTTCCATCAAAACACCGTCGATTCGGTACCGGACGCGGACGCCCTTCACTTGAGGCTCAATGTGAATGTCCGAAGCTCGGTCTGCGATAGCGGTTTGGATAACGGCGTTTGCCAGTTTGATGATCGGAGCTTGCTCCGCCATCTTCTCAGCATCTTCAAGACCCTGCTCCTCATCGTCTCGACCCCGACCAACGGCGGCTTGGGCCATGATCGCGGCGAGGTCGCCTGCGGAGGTTCGCTGGTTCGTCGTTGCGGCGGCAGCGGCTGCGGCAGCGTTTGCGGGTTCGGGCGTTGCTTGTCCGCCACCGTAATACTTCCGAATCGCGTCTTCAATTGCACCGGGCACGGCAAGAACCGGAATAACTCGGCAACCAGATGCCAATCGGACGTCGTCGAGGGCGCCAATGTTATTGGGGTTGCCCATCGCCAGATAAAGCGTTTGACCGTCTTTTCGCACCGGGATGACGGAGTGGTTCTTGACGATTCGTTCGGGAACAACGTTAAGGGCGCTGGACTCAATGGTGATGCCGTCCAAATTCGCGAAGCCAATGCCCATCTCGGCGGCCTTCGCATTAAGCACATCTTTCTCAGCCACGAAGTTCAACTGAACGAGAACCCTATCAATAGGCGTGCCCGTCTGTTGCGATACCTTCGTCGCTTCATCGAGTTTGTCCTGAGTTAGCAGCCCTTTCTGCAACAGGAACTGAATCATGCTCACGCGCGGTAGTGCCATATATCGTCAGTCCGATCCGGGATGGATTACGAGGCCGTGTTTTACACGCACCCTTCCGACCGCCGACAGCTCGACGATCGACTCGCTATTCCCCGTGCGATGCAGTTTAAACCGGTCGCGCAAAGATTGCATCCCCTCTTAACGCTGTTCAGTGCTCTTTCCGTATGGAAATCCCCGCAGTTGTGTGGGGATTTGTCTTTGGATTGGGTCACCGAATGCAGTGAATGAACCTGAGACGAGGTTCTTGAACCGAACGTTCGAAGGTTTTGAAAGATTCTAAAGAGACGGCCTCTAAAGGAGAATCTTGCGCATTGCGCTCACTTCAAACTCGGTTTTGTCGATTCGAAGCCATTCCGATCGCACGTATTCAAATCCCTGCCGTTCATAAAAACCAATCGCTGGACCCTGGGTGAGCGCGAAAACCCAAAGTTCAGGCAAGTTGAGTTCGCGAACGTAACCTTCTAGGACCTCAAGCAGCCTGTTCCCGATCCCTTGCCCCTGGCAGTCTGGGGATACGTAAAGCGGCGATATCTCCCCAACATCTCGCATCCCCTCTTGGCGACGAATAAATCCGATATGCCCAACCACTTGCCCTTCGGTTTCGGCAAGCCATCGTACGGGAGTGCCGCTTCTCAATGCTGCATAGCTACTCGATTCCTGCACCTCGCCACGGAAGAGCGCTTCCATTAAATGCGAGGGCATGAATTGGGCGTAGGCTGCACGCCACGCCTGGTGAGTCACGCGGAGCCGTTCCGGTTTATCAGTGAGATCCGCGGATCGGACCAAAATGGGGCCCATGGTCAAGCTTAACACTCTCTCTAAGTGCAACTCCGTTTCAGCTTGTATCCCAGTTAGAGATTTCGTTAAGGATTTCCGCTGAGCAACCCCTTTTGGAGGAACGCTTCTCGCTCAAAAGCGTTGAGATAGTTGGGAGTCACCAAGGACCGGTGGAAACGGAGGTCGGCGAAGGAGTCGCCCTCCCAATAGCACCCAAATCCCCACAGCACCC